>JAYURK010000227.1:0-2721 GCA_043756235.1 Ferruginibacter sp.
ATGATGCTGGTGGTGCCACATGCTGTAAGGCCCAAAACGCTGTTCATCCACAAAATATTTTTTATCTTCTACATGTGTTATTTCCGTCATCCAGTAAAGTGGTAAACCTAAAACTGGTTTAACGGTATATTCAATTATTTGCCCGGCATACATTTTTTCGCCATGATGTTTAGAAACAATATTGAACCCCAAATTATCTGGTGTAATTTCTTTTAAGTTAGCGGGGCTGCTAAAAAAATCCCAGGCCTGCTCTAAGGTTATAGGCAATTGCTGAATGGTTTTAAGGGAATAAACTTTGCTCATAAACTTATTGTTTACAGTTAAACAAAAAGTTTACAAAAATGTTGAGTTGGCATCATTTCTTTTTTCTTAACTATGCGTCGGTCTTTCTTAAAAAAGGAGCATTTTCGTCAAGCAAAAGTGATTTATCAATTGTAATAAGGTATTTGCAATTATGTTGAATGCAGATATCGTAGAGATAATTATCCTTTGGGTCGGGAGAAAATCTGTAAATATTTCGTGGGGTAATAACAATAATAAAGGGTTCAATATTGCGAATGATAAAATCTGCCTCAGCAACCGAAAAATTAAAAATTTTCATCAGTGCTTCATGTATTTCGGCAAGTAAATAACGATCTGCAAAAACCGTTAATTTATTTTCACTTATGTAACGAAGTAGCGTTGCTGTTTTAAAATGCCCTGCATATTTTATCCATACGCAACTGTCGATACAGCATTTTTTATTTCGAAGCATTTTTTGCTCTTATTTTTTTTACAGCGCTTACTATTTCATCATCCGATTTTTTTATAGCTGATTTTCGTTTTTTCATTGCCGATTCAAAGGCTTTCAATTCATTTATAATATCATCGCCAAACAGTTTTACTTTCAACAGTTGTATTTCTGCTGCATTCAATTTTTTTGCAGCAGCTAAAACACTGTTCAGCGAAATATTTCTTTTATTGTTAGTAGCAACAGGCATAATCTTTCTTTTTCAACTGTAATTTACAGCAAATCCGGGCTGTATCAAATTTATTTTACATTCGTCTTTCGCTTTATCTTTGAGGCATGATGAACTACCGCAACATCTTACAAAATAAATTTACAGAAGAATATAAAAAATTAAATGGACAACAGCGCAAAGCTGTAGATACTATTGAAGGGCCCGTAATGGTTATTGCCGGCCCGGGTACTGGAAAAACACAAATATTAGCAGCACGTATTGGTAAAATTTTGTTAGATACCGATGTACTGCCCGAAAATATTTTATGCCTTACCTATACCGATGCCGGTACCATTGCCATGCGTAAAAGACTGGTGCAGTTTATTGGCGCCGATGCCTACAAAGTAAACATTTATACCTTTCATGCTTTTTGTAACGATGTGATACAGGATAATTTATCGCTTTTTGAAAAAACATCTCTGGATGCAGTTTCTGAATTAGAGAGCATTCAACTTTTTAAAACGCTTATTGATTCTTTCCCAAAAAATCATTTATTAAAAAGATACCGGGGCGATGTGTACTACGAAATAAATAATCTTAAAAATTTATTCAGCGCCATGAAACGGGAAGGTTGGGCAGCGGATTTTATCAATCAAAAAATTGATGAATACATTGCTGATTTACCCCACCGTGATGAATACATTGCCAAACGTGCCGTAAAAGAATTTAAAAAAGGCGATGTACGCATTGATAAAATTGAAGAAGAAAAAGAAAAGATTGAAAAACTAAGGGCCGCCGTAAATGAATTTGATAATTATCAAAACCTGATGCGTAAAAAAAACCGCTACGATTTTGATGACATGATAAACTGGGTGATAAAAGTTTTTGAAGAAAATGCCAATGTACTTTCTAATTACCAGGAAAAATTTCAGTACATTTTGGTTGATGAATACCAGGATACCAGCGGCATACAAAACCGGCTGGTGCAACTTTTGATCAGTTACTGGGATAAGCCAAACGTTTTTGTGGTGGGTGATGATGACCAGAGTATTTACCGTTTTCAGGGAGCTAATGTAGAGAACATGCTGGGCTTTGCCAATGCGTACACCAAAGAATTATTAACGGTGGTACTCACCAATAATTACCGCAGCACCCAACCCATACTGGATATTTCTAAAACACTTATCAATAAAAACGATGAACGTTTAGTAAAAAAAATAGAGGGGCTGAGCAAAGAATTAATTTCTTCAAACATAAAAATAAAAGAACTAAAAAATCAACCGGTACTTAACGAATATAATTCCGTTAAAGAAGAAATGGCGGGTATTACCAACCAGGTTTATAGTTTGGTAAATCAAAAAGTTGAACCGGGTAAAATTGCCGTCATCTACAAAGAAAATAAATATGGCGAAGAGCTGGCAAAATATTTTAGGTTAAAAGGAATTCCTGTTTACAGCAAGAGAAGCACAAATATTTTAGAAAATGCCTTTATAAAAAAATTGTTGCAAATTTTGCGGTATCTAAATGCCGAGCATGATATACCTTATGGCGGTGATGAAATGCTGTTTGAAATTTTGCATTATGATTTTTACAATATTCCGCCAATAGAAATTGCAAAACTTACAGTAGAAGTAAATCAAAAAATTGAGCCGGGTAAAATTGCAGTTATCTACAAAGAAAATAAATATGGCGAAGAACTGGCAAAATATTTTAGGTTAAAAGGAATTCCTGTTTACAGTAAAAGAAGCACTAATATTTTAGAAAATGCTTTTGTAAAAAA
>JAYURK010000228.1:0-24017 GCA_043756235.1 Ferruginibacter sp.
AGTTAACTGGCTGCCAAACGGAATATCATCTTTACAAATTAAATGAAATGTGCCAAACAAATAACTGGGTTTGCTTAGGTTTTTACCGCTTACTTCCCATAGCAGCGTGTTATCGTTTTTATTCTTCTTAAGTTTTACTGCAGCGTTTTGTGCCGTACAATTACCAAAAAAAAGTGTAGCAAAAATTAATGTTATCGTTTTCATATTTTATAAATAAAAAATAAAAATACGGAAGAATGCATTAGTTTGTTTAAAAATATATACATTACACCACATAAATTCCCTTTATGAAACCAACACTACTCTTTTTAGTCCAGCTATTATTTACATTAACTTCCATTGCACAAAAAGAAATTCCGGCCTTTGGCAAAATAGATAAAGCCGAAATAGAAATGACAACCTGCGACTTTGATAAAGATGCAGGAGCAGTGGTGCTGTTTGATGTGGCAGAAGTTTTTTGCAACCTTAATTTTAACAACCGTTTTAATCCCTTACGAACGGAGCTGGAGCGCCATGTAAGAATCAAAATCTTAAATAACAATGGCACCGATAAAGGCGATGTAAAGATCAGGTATCTCAGCGACAGAAACCTGGAAGACATAAAAAGCCTTACTGCACAAACCATAAATATGGATGCTGCAGGCAACATGGTAATTACCAAAGTAGAAAAGGATGCCATCTACCGTAAAAAAATAAACAAATGGTACAGCGAACTTATTTTTACTTTTCCTCAGGTAAAACCCGGCAGCATACTGGAGTATAAATATAAAGATGATGCCGATGAATTTAACGCAGTTAAAAACTGGTATTTTCAAAAATCAATACCTGTAGTTTACAGCAGGTATGTTCTGGATTTTCCTACAGAGCTTATAATATCGGCAACACCAAAAGGCGGATTACCTGTTAACATAACTAATAAAGATAAAAATAGCCGCAACATAAAAACATTTACCATGCAAAATGTGCCGGCGTTAAAAGATGAGGCCTTTATAAGTTGCGATGAAGATTATTTGCAACAGGTAGAACCGTTTATGGTTGCCTACGATTTTCCGGGCGAGCCTCGAAGAAGTATGCTGCGTACCTGGCCCGGCATTATTAAACAATTAATGGAAGATGAAGATTTTGGTGTGCAACTAAAAAAGAATATTCCCCGTACTGCCGATTTAGATGCCTTGCTAAAACCAGTTACAGATCCATACACTAAAATGGCCATCATTCACGAGTATGTAAAAAAGAATATGAAGTGGGATGAAGTGTATAGTATTTGGGCGCTCGACGGAGTAAAAAGTGCCTGGAAGGACAAGAAAGGCACAGCAGGTGAAATTAATTTGATACTGGTAAACCTTTTAAAAGACGCGGAATTAAATGCATACCCAGTATTAATAAGCACCCGTGATAATGGCAGGATAAATACGCGGCTGCCGGGCTTTGCCCAATTTAATAAAGTGATGGCCTATGTTACCATTGCCAATGAAGTATATGTGCTGGATGCTACCGATAAATACACCCCGGCCAATCTTATTCCTTACGATGTTAGCAGCTCCGAAGGATTGGTAATTGAAAAATTAGATACTTACCAATGGGGATGGAAAACATTATGGAACCGAAAACAGCTTTTTAATAATACCACCATAATTGAGGCGGCTATTGATGCCGGCGGTAATATGAAAGGAAGTGCAAAAATTTCTTCCTCGGGATACAGCCGTGTTATGCGTATGCCAAAAATAAAAGAAGGCACCGAAAAATTTAGTGAAGCCTGGTTAAATCAAAATAAACAGGATGTAAAAATAGACAACCTTGTATTTACTAACGAACAGGTAGATTCGCTGCCATTGGTACAGGAATTAAAATTTGAAAAGAAGATAAGTTCATCCGGCGATTACAATTATTTTTCAGTAAATCTTTTTTCGGGTTTTGATAAAAATCCATTTATTGCTGATGAAAGATTTTCGGATGTTTTTTATGGTGCCAATCAAAAATATGTAATAACCGGAAATTTTATTATCCCAGAAAACTACCAGTTTGAGCCCCTGCCAAAAAATACCCGGCTTATTATGCCAGATACCAGCATCAGCTTTGTGCGTAATGCAGGCAGCAACGAAAACGTTTTAAGCGTACGCTATGTTTTGGAATTTAAGCAACCGGTTTATTCGTGGGAAGATTATGATTACTTTAAAGAATTTTACAAAAAATTATTAGAGATGTTGAACGAGCAGTATGTATTTAAAAAGAAATCGCTCTGAGTAAAATTTACGGCCTTATGAAAAAATGCTGCTGCATCACTTTACTTTTACTGTTTGCCGGCACTGTATGGTGTCAAAAAGAAATTCCGGCTTTTGGTAAGGTTGATAAGGCCGACCTGGAAATGAAAGATTGTGATTTTGATAAAGGTGCGGTTGCAGTAAAATTAATTGATTGGGGTAATACTTATTACGACAGGGGCACCGTGGGAGTTTCGGCCTTTAAAACTGTTTTTGAAAAACGTTCCCGTATAAAAATTTTAAAAGAAAAAGGTTTAAGTGAGGCTGATGTAAAAATTCCGTACTACACCCATAATAACGAAGAAAAAATTTTACGGCTTTCGGCCTACACCTATAATATTGATGCCCTTGGCAATATTCAAACTACCGAAGTAAAAAAAAGTAGCATCTACCCAAAAAAAATTGATACCGATTATTCGGAAATGATCATCGCTTTTCCCGAAGTAAAAGTAGGCAGCATTATTGAATACCGCTACACCATGCAGCGGGAAACGATGGGCCAGTTAAGAGACTGGTTTTTTCAGGGCCGCATACCCGTAAAGTACAGCCAGTACCAGCTAAAGATTCCGCATTTTTTCCGATTTTCTGTACAGCCCTCTGTAATTGATGCTATAGAAGATAAACAGGAAGTTGTGGATGAACGAATTTCTGCCGACAAAGGTTTTATAGAAACAAAATCTTTAAAGAGCAGTTATATTATGCGTAACCTGCCCGGCATAAAAGATGAACCTTTTATGGGTGCGGCAAAAGATTATATGCAGCGGCTGGAGTTTCAGCTTTCGCAAATAGATTATGGTAACGATAATATTGTAGACCTGCGGTTGAAGTGGAGCGATGTTATTAAGGAATTAAATGAACACCGCGATTTTGGTTTGCAATTACAAAAAACAGTACCGGGCATTGCGCCTTTTACAGATGAAGCAAAAAAAATTACAGATGCCGAAAAGCGCATGCTGTTTATTTTTAACCTGGTGCGAAATAATATAAACTGGAACGGCGAAGCTTACTACATTTATACTGATAACGGCATTAATAAAACATGGCAAAATAAAAACGGCAATGTTGCGGATATAAATTTATTACTGGTAAAATTATTAACCGATGCCGGCATTAGCGCCAGCCCCATGTTATTCAGCACAAGGCAACATGGTTTAGTAACACCCTACTACCCTTTTATTAACCAGTTTAATTCGGTTATGGCTTATGTAACTATTAATGACAAATATTTTGTGCTTGATGCCACCAATAAAAATGCGCATTACAAATTAATTCCCGAACAGGTAACTAATACTAAAGGTTTTTTAGTGCAGGGCGAAGACGGAAAATGGAAAGATATAATTTCCGGAAAATATAAATACAAAGTAATGGCCGCTATACAGGGCCAGATAAATGCAGCGGGTGTAATGAAAGGCTCCGCCTTAATAAATTGTAATGATTATGCAAGAAATGAGCGCCTGCATCTTTTTAAAAAAGATCCCGAACAATTTAAACAGGCTTATTTTACAAATGCCTTTATGCCTGTAAAATTAGACGAGTTTGCAGTTAACAATTTAACGGCAGATTCTTTACCGCTTGAACAAAAAATTAATTTTACCTCACTGCTCAACAGTTCGGGTAATTATAAATATTTTACGGTAAATCTTTTTGCCAGCCTGGATAAAAATCCTTTTGTGGCCGATGAACGTACAGCCGATATTGATTTTGGCTTTCAGCAGGACTATACCATTTTTGGAAATTATTCCATTGCACCGGAATATGTTTTTGATGTGCTGCCCGAAAATATTTCTATGATAATGCCCGATACCAGTATTGTTTTTACCCGGTCGGTACAGGCCGAAGAAAATTTAGTAAATGTGCGTATAACCCTGGAGTTTAAAAAAACTTTTTACACTGCAGCTAATTACCCGGTGTTTAAAGAATTTTATAAAAAATTATTTGCCAAACTAAATGAACAAATTGTAATAAAAAAGAAATAACACTATGAAAAAAATTATTGCTTTTATTTTACCCGCCTTATTTTGCCACAACCTCTTTTCTCAAAACGAGCTGTACGATATTAAATCTATACCCGAGGCTTTAAAAAAAGATGCCCACGTAATTAAAAGATTTGAAAAAATAGAGTTTGAAATAAAAAGTATCAGCAAAGCGGCTTACAAAGTACAGCAGGTTATTACTATAATGGATCCTTCAGCAAAAGACGAATTGGTGTTTTACCAGTTCACAGATAAATTTCATTCGTTAGAAGATGTAGAGATTAAAGTGTATGATGATTTTGGAAAAGTTATTAATAAATATAAAAAGAAAGATCTCTCGGTACAAAGTTCCGGCTCGGGCCTTGTGCCCGATGGCAAAGTAAATTATTACCAGGTTGCCGAAACAAAATATCCCATAACCATTGGCTTTGAATATACCATTGTACACCATGGCATGTTCAGTTATCCCGGTTATTATATACAGGAAACTGATGAAGCAGTTGAAAAATCTACCTTTATTGTAAAAGTACCCAAGCACATTGATATAAGATTTAAACCAATGAACACAGCCTTTACACCTGTGGTAGATGAAAGTGATAAAGAAAATAAAAGCTACAGCTGGAATATTAATTTGCTGCCTGCAAAAAAATATGAAGATGGCAGTGGCGATGTAAAAAATGGTTATCCCTGGATTTTAATAGCACCCAATAAGTTTGAACTGGATGGCTACCCCGGAGAAATGAACAGCTGGAAAAATATGGGCATCTGGTATAACACCTTGGTTAAAGCAGACAATACGCTGGATGCTAATTATGCAGCAGAGATAAAAAATATTACGGCCGCAGCAACAAGTGATCTCGAAAAATTAAAGATCATTTATACCTACCTGCAAAATAATTTCAGGTATGTAAGTATTCAATTGGGTATTGGTGGATTAAAACCATTTTCTGCAAATTTTGTACATAAAAATAAGTATGGCGATTGTAAGGCGTTAAGTAATTACATGCAGGCCTGTTTAAATGCAGTAAATATTAAAAGTTATTCAGCGTGGATAAAAGGTGATGCCTATCCAAATACAGTTGATGCCAGTTTTCCATTCGATCCGTTTAACCATCAAATTTTATGTGCACCATTAGCCAGCGATACCGTATGGCTGGAATGTACCAGTAACACTGCGGAATTTGGTGTGTTGGGAAGTTTTACAGAAAACAGGCCGGCACTTTTACTTACCGAAAACGGCGGTGTTTTAATTAATACTCCCAGGAGCAAAGCCGAAAATAATTTTTTCAGCAGTAAAGTAATGGTAGATCTTTCCGCTGATGGTTCGGGAAATGCAACGGCAGCTTTATATACCAGCGGCGAATATAAAGACGATATCAAACATTATTTTTTTGATCAAAAAAAAGACGATCAAAAAAAATTTTTAATTAACAACTATGGTTTTTTACAACCCGATGACCTTGAAATAAATTATGATAAAACCAGTAAACACGAACCTGTAAAATTGCGAATGGCTTTTGAAAAAATTCCGGAATTTACAGCAGGCAACAAACAATTTTTAAACCCACGCATTTATAAAATATGGAGTTATGCCATGCCCAAGGCCGAAAACCGAACGCAGGATTTTTATTTCTCTCATCCATTTATAAAAACCGATACTACCATTTATAAATTACCTGAAGGTTTTAGTGTAGAAACCCTGCCCAAAACAAAAGAAATAAAATTTGAGTATGGCAGTTTTAAAAGTACTTACGTTTTTGATGAAACAAAAAAAACTATTACCTCAACAGCCCGGCTGGAATTAACTGAATTTAAAATACCTGTTGCAAAATTTGTGGCAGCAAAAAGATTTTTTAATGATGTATTGGGTGAGTACACCGAAAAGATCGTAATAAAAAAATTATAAAACTCCGAACAGGCTTCCGCCCTTTTCAAACAGGCGGTCAATCTTTTTTTCTGTAGCCGCATCTTTTTCTACAGGTGGTGCACGGTGTGGTTTTATTCTGGCATCAAAAACCAGCGGGCCATTGCAACCCCAATGTTTGTTACTGGTAAAACTATCAATGCCATAAATATCATGCGATGGGTTACTGCGGGTAAAAGTTACCCATAAAAAATTATTTAAAGTTTCACTTACAAAACTGCTGTTGTCGCAAACAATAATTATTGCAATGCCATTAAGGTGATCACTTAAACCTGAACATTCATCGTTCAGCATTTGCATTTCGTTAGCGGCAGATTTATAATCCACAAAAGGTTTTGTTTGTAATGCCACAACACCGGGTAATACCAGCTTTGCATTTGTAAAGCCATTTAAATTATTTAAGCAAACGGGTACTGCAGTTGCCAGTTCTCTTAATTTTTCGCCGTAAGCTGCCAGCACCACTTTGCTGCCGCTGTTTAAACCACTTCCGGAATAATCTAATGTATCAATAGTGGTGTTGGTATAAAAATGAATGTCTCTGCTTAAATTAATTCTTTCTAAAAAATAATGAAAATAATTTGCAATATTATTTGGGGATATGGTGTTGGTATCATCTGCAGTAATAAATAAAAATTTGGCCAGGCTTAATTGCCCGGTACCCAGAATATGATTAGCAATCGTTAACAGTTCTGCAGGTTGTTTTGCGGGTGCATAAGGTGTGTATCTTTCGCTGCCTGATGCAAGTAATAACGGATGCACTCCTGCAGCATCAACAGCATTTACTTCTTTTAAACCGGGTATTTCTGTTTGTACGGCACTGCCCGTTATTTCGTGTATCAGTTTACCAAAGCTGGTATCTTCCTGCGGCGGCCGGCCCACAACTGTAAATGGCCATACTGCATTTTTTTTTGCATACACTTTATGCACTTTCATTAAAGGAAAATCGTGTTGCAAACTGTAATAACCTAAGTGATCGCCAAATGGGCCTTCGGGTTTATTTTGATTGGGAAAAACTTCACCGGTTATAACAAAATCTGCATCGGTGCTTATGCAATAGCCATCTTTATAAATATACCTGAATCTTCTATTACCTAACACGCCTGCAAAAGTCATTTCGCTTATTCCTTCGGGCAGTGGCATTACTGCTGCAACGCTATGGCTGGGCGGGCCACCTACAAAAATACTTACTTTTAAAGGCAAACCTTTTTTATTGGCTTTGGTTTGATGTACCCCAATGCCCCGGTGCAACTGGTAATGCAATCCAACTTCTTTATTCATTACATAATTATTACCCGAAAGTTGAATGCGGTACATGCCAAGGTTTGCGTTCATTATTCCGGGCTTGTCACTATCTTCTGTATACACCTGCGGCAGGGTTACAAATGCACCCCCATCCATTTTCCAATGGTGTATTTGTGGAATGTCGGCAATATTTATTTCGCTGAATAAAACGGGTTTGTTAACTGGATTTTTTTTTGGCAAAGCTTTTAAAGCAGCAAGGCCCGCAGTAAAATTTTTGATGGGATGTTTGAGTGCATGTACCGGGTTATCTTTTAAAGCAATTAATTGCTGCACCAGCGGCAAAGTATCGCGGAAAATAAATTTACTTCTTGCGATGGTACCAAAAATATTGGAGGCTGTTCTGAACTTGCTGCCCTTTACATTCTCAAATAATAAGGCAGGGCCACCGGCCTCAAACACACGCAGGTGAATAGCCGCCATTTCTAAGTATGGGTCAACTTCTTCTTTAATTCTTATGAGCTGATTATTTTTTTCCAGGTCAATTAAACATGCTTCCAGCGTTTGGTAGGCCATTATTTTACATTGTAGTACAAATGTAAAACACTAATGCAGTAGTATTGTTGAAAGAAAAAATAAAATGAATCAATAAATATTAGTAGGGCAACCGGTTTTAGTTTTGCCGCCACCTTTTGAACCTCCGTTACCATTTAAACGTATCATAAGATTGATACCAGAAAAATAATACCAGTCTTTAGTTTTAGCACCGCCACGCTGGCTGCCATCGGCAGGATAGGTTAAACCGGTTTTTAATTCGCCGCCACGGAATGCAAGGTCAACAGCCTGCTGACCCCGGTTGGCACGTAAAATATTTTCATCAACATAGGTGGTACTTAAATCATCCAGGTAATCGGTACTGGTTTTTCTTAAACCAATTTCAAATGCCATGCGTACATTATCGCTAAAAGCAAATTTAACGCCGCCGCCAAAAGGAATAGCAAACTGGTTTAATTTATATTCGGACCTGCCGGCAACAAACCCCTGACCTTCGGTACTTAATGGTTTTAAAAATACTTTGTTACCTGAAGAATCTTTGGTACTGGGGTTAAAACGAAAGTAACTTACGCCAGCAAAAACATAAGGGGCAAAACTATGTTCGTATAAATTTAAAATATTATACTCTAAACCCAAGTGGATATCGGTAACCGGGGAACTAAAACTTAAATTGCGTAAACTATTTTTATCATTGAATTTATCATTGCCGCTTACTTTACCAAAAGTAACGTTAGCCCTGGCTGATAAATTATCTGTGAAATCGTATAATAATCCTGCACCAAATGCCGGGTGGGCCTGGTTTAAAGTAAAGCGTTTATCCTGAAGGTCGCCCTGGTAGTTGCTAAAACCGCCAAACACGGTTACGTGCATTTTTTGTGCACTAACATGGCAGGCAAATATTAAAACTATAACCGCACTGAATATTTTTTTCATAAAAAAGGGTAACCATTTTTTGGTTACCATGCTAATATCATACCAAAAAATTATTTTTTAAGATACATAACTTCTTTTACCAGCTTTACGGTACGGGGTACGTCGGGTAAATAGGCAGCTACTAAATTTGGGGCATAGTGCATGGGTGCATCGGCCGAAGTTATTCTGCGGATGGGTGCATCCAGGTAATCAAAACCTTCTTTTTGTATGCGGTAGCAAATTTCGGAAGATACAGATGCAAATGGCCATTGCTCTTCTACTATTACTAAACGATTTGTTTTTTTAACGCTTTCCAAAATGGTAAACCAATCTAAAGGACGAATAGTAGCCAGGTCAATCACCTCTGCTTCTATCCCATCTTTCGCCAGTTCTTCTGCAGCGGTTAAGGCCACTTTCATCATTTTATTAAAAGATACTATTGTTACATCTTTTCCTTCTCTTTTTATAAATGCCTTACCAATTGGTAAAACGTATTCTTCTTCGGGCACATCGCCTTTATCGCCGTACGCCACTTCGCATTCCATAAAAATTACAGGATCATCATCACGTATAGCAGCTTTCAATAAACCTTTAGCTTCATAAGGTGTGGCAACGCTGATAACTTTTAAACCGGGTATGTTGGCATATAAAGATTCAAAAGCGGTGGAGTGTTGTGCGCCTAACTGCCCTGCACTACCGTTTGGCCCTCTAAAAACAATTGGGCAACCAACCTGTCCGCCACTCATCGCCAGCATTTTAGAAGCCGTATTTAAAATTTGATCTAAAGGCAGTACAGCAAAATTCCAGGTCATAAATTCTACAATAGGCCTTAAACCATTTTGTGCGGCACCTACTGCAATACCTGTAAAACCCAATTCGGCAATGGGAGTATCAATAATTCTTTTTTCGCCAAATTCGTCCAGCATTCCCTGGCTTACTTTGTAGGCGCCATTATACTCCGCTACTTCTTCTCCCATTAAAAAAACGGTTTCATCCCGTCTCATTTCTTCCTGCATGGCTTCTCTTAGTGCTTCCCTTAACGCTATCTGACGCATGTTGTTGGTTTAGATTTTTTCTGTAAAGATTGCAAATTTATTCTATCGCAGTCAGATGAGCAAATTGTAATTATCCGCAATTAAGAAAACAGATTTTTGGAGATAGAAAGCTTTTTAAAAACTAATGAAAGCCCTGTAAGGCTATGCATATTCTATTTTTCTGTAGGGTACAAACTTTTCAATAATCCTTTTAAGATCGGCTGGCTTAAAAGGTTTGAGGATATAATCGCTAAATCCTTCTTTAACCAGCAGGTTACTCATATCATCTAACATGGTTGCAGTAAAAGCAATAACTGGAATTTCTTTATCGGCCTCCCTTATTATTTTAGTAGCAGTATAGCCATTCATTTCGGGCATTTCAAGATCCATTAATATCAAATCGAATTTATGATACTTCAATAATTCTAATGCCTGTATTCCATTAGCAGCCTCTTTAGTACGTATTTGCCATTTGTTTAAAAAACGGTTTAAAACAGATGCGTTAATTTCATTATCCTCCACCACTAAAATCCTTACCCCCCTAATGTCTGCTGGCGAAATAAATTCTTCGGTGGTATTTAAAGGCAACGGTTGAGCCGTATCTTTTTTAAATAATAAGGTAAAACCAAAACTGGCGCCCTGGCCTAAATCGCTTTCTACCACAATGGTGCCGCCAAATAAGTTTACCAATTTTTCACTTATCGTTAATCCCAGCCCGGTACCTCCAAAACGTCTTTTTAAATCGTGAGCATGTACCTGGGCAAAGCTTTCAAATATAGCTGCCTGCTTTTCTTTTTCAATACCAATGCCTGTATCCTTTATTATAAATGATACAGATACCGCATCAACAGATTCTTCATCAACAATTGCAGTCAGGGTTACTTTTCCTTCAATAGTAAATTTTAAAGCATTGGATAAAAGGTTGTTTAATACCTGCCGTAATTTAACTTCATCGCTAATTACAAAAATATTTTTAAGATGTGAACCGTGTTTAAAAACCAATTCTATGTTTCTTTTCTTAAACTGGCTTTCAAAAAACTGCACCACGGCCTGCAGTGCAGCAAGCAAATTAAATGGCTGGTTATTAATTTCCATTTTGCCTTCATCTATTTTGCTGTAATCTAATATGTCGTTAATAATGCAAAGCATATGCTCGGATGAATAGAGCTGAAGGTGTAGCTGCGACTTTACATTTTCTGACAGGTGAGGCTCTGCTAAAATTAAATTGGTGGTGCCAATGATACCGTTAAGCGGTGTTCTTAATTCATGGCTCATGCCGGCTAAAAATCGTGTTTTAACTTTAGACGAGTCCTCAAATTTTTCTTTTGTGTTTACTAATTCTTTTTCCGAAATTTTAAAGCCGCTGATATCCCGGATAATTAAAATTTGGTATTCTTTTTCGCCGGCAAAATAACTTACAGTGTTAACGTAAGCATCAAACTCCACTTTATGATAGGTTCTAAAATTTGCTTCGCCATGCCAGTCGGGGGGAATAGTATTCATTAACAATTGCAAATTGGGGCTGCTGTCGCTTAGGTAGCGCATCATTAATTGCGACAAATAAAGGCCTTTAATATTCAGCTCATCCCCTACATCAAAAATTTCTACCGCCCTGTGGTTACAATCAATAATTTCTTTGGTTTCTTTATCAAAAATAATACAGGCATCAAGGTTGGATTGAAAAAATGCCTGGTTGTAATTTAATTTTTCTACCGGAGTACTTTTATGTGTTAGCGCTATAAAAATATAACGGGCCAGCATTAATGCTAAAAGAAAGGTGGCAATTAAAGATGATGCAACAAGAACGGTAAAAGAAGTATTTTGAGTAAAAGTAACAGCCACCGACAAACACATAGCAATAACAATCAAAAAAGCTCCGGCTATGGTAAACTGGTTTTCTCTTTGCATTGCTCCGGATTTGGTGCCGGATTTTTGAAACAGGTTTATATGCTCATTTTCAGTAGTGGTCACATCTTAAAAATTTGTAAACGTAGATAAATAACGAATAATTATCAGGTTTATTGAACGGCGGCTGTAAAAAGGTAAAAAAAAATAATGTTGGTTCAAATATTATTTTACCAGTTATTTCGTTACTGATTGTACCACTCTGTATAAAATAATATATTGATGAGCAATTTTACCTTTCAATACAATCCGCAGCTGGACGGCGCTTTTTTAAAAAGCATATATGATGATGACCTGGAAACTGCGATTATAAGTTTTGAGCAATTTTTAAAATTACATCCTCAGCAGATAGGTGAAATTGAGGAAAGTTTTAAAGAAGGAAATATTGATAGTTTCAGGATGAAAATACATAAGGCAAAACCCACTTTTAGCTATGTTGGTTTAACAGCAATAAGTGCAAAGGCTGAAGCGGTAGAGCAACTGTGCCTGACGGCAAATTCGGTACAGGAACTTAACAAAGTATACGGCGAATTTAAAACCTGTTTACAACAATTGTTGCCTGTGGTGCAGCACGAATTGATACGTATGAAAACTTAATACTAAATTTTATGAATTGCAAAGTTATTATTGTAGATGATGAACCAATGTCGCTAAACCTTTTAGAGCGGTATTGCATAAAAAATGGCACACTGCAGGTAAATGGCAGTTTTGATGATGCTTTAACTGCATTAAATTATTTGCAACATAACGAGGTAGATATTTTATTCCTTGATATTGAAATGCCCGACTTAAGCGGCTTTCAGTTATTGGACCAGTTACTGTATATGCCCAAAGTAATTTTAACTACTGCAAAAACAGATTATGCTTTTAATGCTTTTCAATATGGCGTTGCAGATTATTTAAAAAAACCTATCGCTTTTAACCGCTTTCAGGAAGCCATATCTAAAATAACGGCATCCATCATACCAGCCGAAGTACAACCACAGATAAAAAATGCTGAAGTAAACCCCGAAGAAATTTTTATTAAAGCAGAAGGTAAATTAACCAGGCTTAATTTTCATGAAATTTTATACATAGAAAGCCTGGGGGATTATGTAAAGTATTTTACCATATCTAAAAATTATGTTTCGCTGAGTACCCTTAAAGCTGTAGAAGAAAAAATGACTGGCAATCATTTTATGAAAGTGCACCGGTCATATATAGTAAACCTTCAAAAGATAAAAGATATACAGGATAATTCGCTGGTAATTGATGGCAAGGTTATACCCATCAGCAAATCGTTTAAATCAGAAGTACTCAGCCGCATTAATGTAGTTTAATAAATGTACTTAAGGCAACTTGTATAATTTAATCCTCCCGTCCGTATACCTCATCGTTCATTTCAGGTCATTCGTCGGTTAAAACTGCTGTTTGAGCGAAATGAAACAGCACACTCAACAATAAAGCGCAACTTTACATTGTAATTAAGCAAAACAAAATCCAGATAACCTAAAAGAAAAATTAAACAAAGAAAACTAAATTTATAAATCCCGAAGAAAACTACAATCAATCCAACGATCCAGCAAAACCAACCCAATTAAAAAACTTAACCACAAGATTGAAGAAAAAATTAAGTTTTAGCAAATGTTCTCACAAAAATGTCCCACTTAGCCGGGACATTTTTATTTACCCCAAAGCTTAAAGTGGCGGCCATCCTTTTTATTAAGAAAATTTAGAAGCCCAATTTTATTAATTTCAATGCAGTAAAAAATGGCTCAACGTCATTTAACGTTCATTCAACGGGTAATCTCCCCTCTTTAACGAAAAATAAACGGCAGCCTGTAAATCTGTTGCATCTTTGTGGAGCAATAAACAAAAGATGTGTTTTAAAAAAACAAATTAAATTATCCAAGAATTAAAGTCCAATTGTTCTGTAAAAAACCAATAACCTGATATCCTGAAGAAAATAACCACCAAAAGAGAATAATCCAGTAGCCTAAAAAAAAATTGAGTAACCCAAAAAAGAAAACAACAATCTAATTCCTAAAGAGAACACAAGCAAAGTCCAGTTACACCTAATGAAAACCCAAATGCAGTACTCTTTGAAAAAACTTAACCATCAAGAAAGAAAAAATTAAGTTTTTACCAAACTCAATAAAAAAGCCACGAATGTCCGTGGCTTTTTTATTTGTACCCATCAGTACTGGTAAGCCCCGCTACATAATTTTTCATGCTATTTATGCTGCTGTTATAAATCAAGCCTGTCTCCAATAGCATTGATTTTGCATGAGTTTATTTGTACAAACTTTTTAATGTGTTGATGCAAAAGTTGCTTTATACTTTGTTTGCTGCTGAAAGAATGTTGTTAGCGGAAATCAATTTTTGCAAAATTTTTCTTTTTTAAAACCATTACTTTTTAACTACCGTACATCAGCCATCTATCATACTAAAATTTTTTTTATGTCATTACACAAACAAGCTTTGAAAATAATGATTCCATTATTTTCAGGGGCACTGCTATTTGCAGGCTGCTCAAAAAATGAAAGTTTTATTTTTAATGAGAAATCTGCATTTCAAAAAACAAAGCCGGATAATAAACTGGCAAAAGGCACCGAGTTTTATGCCTTAACTGCGGACGGTAAATTGGTGAAATACTCATCTGGCAATCCGCTTGCAGAATTAGGCAATGTAACCATTATGGGTTTACAAAGTATGGAAAAAATTCTGGCAATAGATTTTAGGCCAGCTACCGGGCAGCTTTACGGCGTTAGTAACCAAAGCAGGATTTATGTTATTAATCAAAATACAGGCGTTGCTGTTGCTGTTTCCGCTACTCCATTTACCCCTGCAATTAATGGAACGCAGGTGGGCTTTGATTTTAACCCAACTGTAGACCGGATACGACTGGTAACCAACAACGACCAAAATTTAAGATTAAATCCTGAAACAGGAACTGTTGTTGCTACGGATGGTAATATTAATCCTGCCGATGCTACGGTAACAGCTGTTGCTTATACCAATAGTTTTGCTGGTACCGCTACAACAACATTGTATGATATTGATGTAACTGCTGATAAACTTTTTATCCAAAGTCCGCCTAACAACGGAACACTTACTGTGGTTGGCTCGTTAGGTGTACAGGCAATTGGCGAAGCTGGATTTGATATTGCCCCGGATAATTCGGTAGCTATTGCTGCTTTATTTGGACGTGGTGATGATGACGGGGAAAATGAAGGCGAAAGCAGTAATGGAAATAAATACCGTTTCTATTATATAAACTTAGCAACCGGCGAGGCTAAAAACGCAGGAAAAACTGACAGAGAAATTATAGGAGTTGCAATACCAACTAACCCGGTTGCTTATGCAGTGGATCAATCAAACAATCTTTTAATTTTTAATCCTTCAATAAATATTACCACCATCATTAAACCCATTACAGGGTTAATGAGCGCGGAAAGAATTTTAGGCATTGATATGCGTCCTGCTACGGCACAATTATATGCATTAGGAAGCAGTAACCGTATCTATACCATTAATATGGCAAACGGTGCGGCAGCCGCAGTTGGTGCAGCAGCCTTTTCTCCTGCATTAAGTGGCAGTTCTTTTGGTTTTGATTTTAATCCCACTGTTGATCGCATACGTGTGGTAAGCAATACTGGTCAAAATTTACGTATTCACCCGGTTACTGGTGCAATTGCAGCAAACGACCCTGCATTAAATCCGGGTATGCCTGCTGTAGATGCGGTGGGTTATATCAACAGTTTTGCCGGTTCTACAACAACTACTTTGTTTGATATTGATTTTGGTAATGATAAATTATTCATGCAAAATCCTGCAAACGCCGGTACCTTAATTGAAGTAGGATCTTTAGGTGTAAACGTAGATGCTGCTAATGGATTTGATATTGGGGGAATGAGCAACAAAGGTTGGGGCATTTTTACCAGTATGGGATCAAATGGTTTATACGATATTAATTTGATGACAGGAAAAGCTACCAGGTTAGCATCGTTTCCTGCAGGCGTAAATGGTTTTGCTGTTGGCCTTGGATTTTAAAAAGATGCTTTAAATAAAAAAGAAAAGCTGCCAAAATAAAAGGCAGCTTTTCTTTTTATATGTATTTATTATTTATACATTTTCTATTACCATTGCACTTGCCCCTCCTCCACCATTACAAATACCAGCTGCACCATATTTTGCATTATTTTGTTTTAATACATTAATGAGCGTAACAATTATTCTTGCACCGCTGCACCCCAAAGGATGACCCATAGCAACTGCGCCACCATTAACATTTACTTTTGATGGATCAAGCTTCATTCGTTTACTGTTCTCGATGCCTACCACTGCAAAAGCCTCATTCAATTCCCAAAAGGCAATATCTTCCATTTGCAAACCAGCTTTTGCCACTGCTTTGGGTACGGCTAAACTTGGAGTTGTAGTAAACCATTCCGGCGCCTGTTCTGCATCGGCATACGATAATATTTTTGCAATAGGTTTTAAACCCAATTCCCCAGCTTTTGCTGCACTCATTAAAACTAATGCTGCAGCGCCATCATTCAAAGTACTGGCATTGGCTGCAGTAACGGTTCCATCTTTTACAAAAGCGCCTTTCAGTTCCGGTATCTTATCAAACTTTACATTAAAAGGTTCTTCATCTTTACTGAATAAAATGGGATCGCCTTTACGTTGCGGAATTTGTACCGGTACAATTTCATTGTCGAATTTTCCGCCATTAACTGCGGCCTGACTGCGTTTATAACTTTCAATTGCAAATGCGTCCTGATCTTGCCGGCTTACACCACAAGTTGTTGCACAAAGTTCTGCAGCATTGCCCATGGCTTTTCCATCGTACACATCTGTTAAACCATCTTTTGCAAGGCCATCAATTAAATTTACATTGCCATACTTATTACCCCAGCGTAAATTTTCTGAATAGAATGGCACGTTGCTCATACTTTCCATTCCACCTGCAATTACAATATCAGCATCGCCTAATAAAATACTTTGTGCAGCCAGTGCAATGGCCTTCATACCACTGGCGCAAACTTTATTTACAGTAGTACAATTTACCTCGTTAGGTAAACCGGCAAATTTTGCGGCCTGCCTTGCGGGAGCCTGGCCCAGGTTAGCCTGCATAACCGAGCCCATTAATACATCATTAACCAATTCGGCTTTAATACCAGCTTTTTCAATGGCGCCTTTAATAGCGATAGCACCCAATTTTGTAGCGCTAAAATCTTTTAATGCACCGCCAAAACTGCCGATTGGCGTACGCACTGCGGCTATAATATAAACTTCTTTCATAAAAACATATCGTTTAGAGGGCAAAGGTATATTGTTCATTTTTGATTTTTGTAAATTTGAGAAATTGTAAGTCCTGATATCGAAACATTGGATACTGTTTACTGCTTTATTTGTTTTATTGAGTTTTGTTAAAGCACAAATAAAATTGGCAATCGTTGGTATGGGAAATGTTTATTAAGATTATAAATAACTTAATTAATGCAAAATTTTGTTTTTGCCGAAAATGGTAATTGGGTTTTGATTCTTATAAACCGTTAGGCAATATATGCCAAAGTCCTCTGCAATCTCTGCAACTCTGCGTGCCAATTACATTTCAAACAAACCTCTTCTCTCCTCGCCCTCTTTTTCGTACTTTTGCCCTCCAGAAAAATCAGCACAACTAAAATGGAACTTACTAAAAATTTTGAGCCCACCGCTATTGATGCAAAATGGTACCAGCATAGTTTGGATAAAGGCTATTTCAACAGTACACCTGATGAAAGAGAAGCGTATACAATTGTAGTACCACCACCAAATGTTACCGGCTTGCTGCATATGGGGCATTGCCTTAATAATACTATTCAGGATATTTTAATACGCCGTGCCCGAATGGAAGGAAAAAATGCCTGCTGGGTGCCGGGCACCGATCATGCCTCTATTGCCACCGAAGCAAAAGTGGTACAAATGCTGAGAGAAAAAAATATCACTAAATCATCTTTAACAAGAGAAGAGTTTTTAAGTTATGCCTGGGAATGGAAAGAAAAATATGGTGGCATTATTTTACAACAGTTAAAAAAATTAGGCTGCAGTTTAGATTGGAACAGAACATCCTTTACAATGGATGATGATTACTACAAAGCGGTGATAAAAGTTTTTATCGATCTGTACGGTAAGGGATTAATTTACCGTGGAAAAAGAATGGTAAACTGGGATCCGGTTAGCCAAACCGCTTTAAGCGATGAGGAAGTAATTTTTAAAGAGGTAGATTCTAAATTGTATTATATAACCTACAAATTTGTAAACTCCGATAACTCCCCTTCTGGGGATGGGGGTATAACGGTAGCCACCACCCGACCAGAAACCATTATAGGCGATGTGGCCATTTGTGTAAATCCTGCTGATGAGCGATACACTGCACTTATAGGCAAAGAAGTTTTTGTTCCACTCATTAATAGAAAAATTCCGATAATTGCAGATGAATATGTTACTGCTGATTTTGGTACCGGTGCATTAAAAATTACACCGGCGCATGATAAGAATGATAATATGCTTGGCTTAAAACATCAATTAAAAGCCATTGATACTTTAGATGCTACCGGAAAATTTACTACAGCTGAATTAATGGAAGATAATCCATCTGAATTGGTATTGAGTTATAACGGAATTGACCGGTTTGCTTTACGAAAAAAAATCACTGAAGATATATCAGCTTTAAATCAAATTGAAAAGATAGAAGATTATAAAGGGCAGATTGGCACCAGCGAAAGAACCGGTGCAGTTATTGAAAGTCGTTTATCTATGCAATGGTTTATCGACATGAAAAAGTTCATGGATAAAAATCCAGCAGCCTTATCTGCTGTAATGGATGATACCATTCAATTTCATCCTGCAAAATTAAAAAATACGTACAGCCATTGGTTGGGTAATATAAAGGATTGGTGTATTAGCCGTCAGCTTTGGTGGGGGCAGCAGATACCTGCATGGTACGATGCAGAAGGAAGGTTTGTAGTTGCAGCCACAGAAGATGAAGCAAAGGAAATGTTCAATACTCAATATTCAATATCCAATGCTCAACTTAAGCAGGACGAAGATGTATTAGATACCTGGTTCAGCAGTTGGCTTTGGCCGATGGAAGTTTTTAAAGGCATCAGCAATCCCGGCAATAAAGAGATTGAATATTATTATCCAACAACAACATTGGTTACAGGCCAGGATATTATTTTCTTTTGGGTAGCAAGAATGATCATGGCAGGTTATGAATACAAAAAAGAAATACCTTTTAAAGATGTATATTTTACCGGCATGGTTAGGGATAAGCAGGGCAGAAAAATGAGCAAGCAATTGGGCAACTCCCCGGACCTGTTAGGATTGATTGATCAGTATGGTGCCGATGCAACAAGGTTTGGAATAATGATTGCTTCGCCTGCCGGAAATGATTTGTTGTTTGATGAAAACAGTTTAGAACAGGGACGTTTTTTTAATAATAAATTATGGAATGCATTAAAGCTGGTAAAGATGTGGGAAGCCCGTCAGTCGTCAGGCGTCAGCAGTGAGTCAAATAACAATTCATTACACACCACACAAAACTTTGCCATTGATTGGTTTGAAAACAGGCTGAACGAAGTAAAAGCAGCAGTGGAAGGTTTGATGAAACAATTTAAATTAAGCGAAGCACTAAAAACAATTTACAGTTTAATATGGGATGACTTTTGCAGTTGGTATTTAGAATGGGTAAAGCCAGGTTTTGAGCAGCCCATTGAAACTTTAGTATACCAGAAAACCATTGTTTTTTTTACAGAACTTATGCAATTACTGCATCCCTTTATGCCTTTTGTTACCGAAGAAATTTATCATTTGCTTCAGGAACGAACAGATGATCTATGTATAAAAAAATTATCCGCTTTTCAACACACCGATGCCGGCATATTACAACAGGGCAGTTTATTAAAAACCGTTATTACCGCTATACGTGATGTAAAAAATAAAAATCAAATAAAACCTAAAGATCAAATTAAACTGCATATTGAAACAGCAACAGCAGCCTCTTATCAAACTATTGTACACATTTTAGACAGGCAATTAAATGCGTCGGCAATAGAATTTGTAAACGAAAAAAAGGATAATGCCATTGCTGCAGTTATTGGAAAAGATAAATTTTATATTGAGTCGGAGCAGCCCATTAATACTGCCAGCCAAAAAGGCGATCTATTAAAAGACCTGGACCACCAAAGAGTCTTTTTACAGTCTGTAGAAAAAAAATTAAGTAACGAACGTTTTACCCTTAATGCCAAACCCGAAGTACTTGCGCTGGAGCAAAAGAAAAAAGCAGATGCTATTACCCGTATAAAGGCTATCGAAGAAAGTCTTGCGGCTTTATAAAAAAAATATGGCTATGTTTTGCATAGCCATATTCTATTACTAAAATATTTTTTGATTACTGTTTTAAAATTTTAAGTGTTGCCAGAACGCCTTTATCGCCTGAAGCAATAACCCAATAAATATTTCCTGCACCAGATGATGCATCGTTGTTTTCCATTGTAAAATTGTTTGTGCCTTTTACCACCTGCCTGCGCATGCTTTGTATTACTTTGCCTTCGCTGTTTAACAGCCTGAAATTAACCGTTTGTTTTGTTGCCGCTGTAAATGAAATGGCCAGATTTTTTATAAATGGATTTGGGGAAACACTGATGGTGTGCAATAAATTTTTATCGTCTCTAACCACAAGTATTGCACTAAAACTAACACGGCCATTAACATCAGTTAATTTTAAGCGATAGTAATTAATCTCAGCTTTTCTTATTGCGTTATCAATATAAGAGTACGTTGCATTGCTGCCTTTGGCATTTACTGTATTTACGTCGGTAAAAATGCTGCCGTCTTCGCTGTATTGAAGGGTGTACAGTGCAAGATTAGTTTCGGTTGCACTCTCCCAGTTTAATAAAGTACCGCCGTTTTGCACTGCCGCAGAAAAACTTGTAATTTTTACCGGCAGCACAGCAGCATTGGTAAAAGTTACAGGATCAAAAAAATTAATGGAGTGAATAACATTACCTGCCGAAGCCGAGCAGGCACCGGTTGTACAACAAGCCCCCAGCTCAATTTCCAAACCCGATGTTTTATTATACAAACAAGTTACGGCAACAGCAGTTTCACTTATTAAAATACCCGGAAACTCACTTTGTGGTGCTGTGAATTTAATATTTCCGGCATTTGAGGTTACCGCCAAATCTGTTGGACTTTCCAGTATATATGTACTGGGATTGTAAAAGGTATTAAATTCTCTCATTAAACCACCATCGCCATCAATATCTACACCACTGCATTTAAAAGAATTTAAAAGAATGGGAAGATCTGTGGAAGCATCAACAAAGTTTATAGCGAATTTTATTCCCCAGCAATTACCGGCCGATTGAGAACCGGTTATTACCGGCTGCAAAGCGTTGTTGCTACCATCGCTTTCTGTATCAATATCAGCTAACACTGCACCGCCATATACCGATACTATAGTAACGTGGGCATTAATAGTTTGTGAGCCCGTGTTACCAACATTTAAAAAAGTATAAGTAGCGCCAACAGTGCCGGCAGTACCTGTTAAGGCAGGTGTACCGGTAAAAGCAAGTTGCAACTGGGCAAAACTGTTTACACTAAAAAGTGCAGCTAAAACCAGCAAATAAATTTTAGTTTGGAGAAAATAAAAATAATGTACAACTGTTTTCATAATAGTGGGTTTAGGATAAATAAGGATTACAGTATAATTGCTAAATATTACCTGCTTTTGTAATTTGCCTATAGTATAAATACTACACGGGTAATTAACGCACAAAATTTGGTAATATTATATTTATTGTGATTAAAGCAGTATTTATTTAAAAAAGAGGCATCAATAACCAAAATTTAAATTTTTAATGATAATGTATTAAATTAAACATTAACAGAACTACAACCCCTGTCACACTAATTAATGTATAAATTCGTTGTTATAAAAAACTGATACCAGTGTTTAAAAATTTACTTTTATTCTGTTGCTTTTTTATTTTTGCCAATGCGTTAATGGCGCAGAAGCCGGCAGCCCGATCGCAGGCAGCTTCTATTCAAAAATTTAAGCCTCCCAAACTATATTGTACACTGGGAAAACGTGCTGATACCTCTTATGTTTCAGTTGATGAAGCTGTACAACTGATAACCTTTCCTATAAAAGTAACCGACGATAAAAAAAATGCTTATACCATTTCCAGTTATCAGTGCATGTATAAAAGAAAGGCTGTAACGGAAAATGAAGAAACGGGTAAAGTAACCCCCATCACCAGCATGGTAGCCGATGTTTTTAAAACTACGCCCCTGCCCGCCATCTGGAAAAAAATTATTACCGAACAGTTAAGGCCCGGCGAAGAAATTTTTTTCTTTGATGTGGTGGTAAAAGATGCACAGGGCCGGTTGATGTTTGCGCCGAATATTAAGTTGATGATTCAGTAAATGCCTGAAATTAGAAAAGTTACCGTTAAAGATATTCCACTTATACGTGAACTTACTTTTGCCATTTGGCCTCAGACTTACAGCTAGCTTTTAACTAAAGAGCAAATTGATTACATGCTGCAGCTCATATACAGCGAAACTTCCCTGCAAAAACAAATAGAAGTTGATGGCTGCACTTTCATAATTATTTACGATGAAGGCGAACCCGTTGCTTTTGCATCGTATAGCCAAACAAAACCTCTGGTTTGGAAGTTGCACAAAATTTATGTGCTGGCATCTCAGCAGGGAAAAGGCACAGGCAAGTTTATTATTAATTTTATAATTGAAGAAATAAAACAGCACAATCCCAAAGCATTACAGCTGCAGGTGAAGCGGGACAATCCTGCACAGGATTTTTATAAAAAATTACGTTTTACTATTATTGAAACTGCTGATTTTGATATTGGCAATGGCTATTTTATGAAAGATTATATTATGGAACTGGCTTTATAAAATATTTATTCTCACTTGATGGGTGCCTTACCGAACTATCATTGGATCTTTCTCTTTTCTTTTTTTCTTGATAAAAAAAGAAACAAAAAAATCAAGGATAAAAGAATGCCCCCGGCCTTTTATCCGGCCAGCCCTGCGTGACCACTCTGCTGCAATTCATATAACCAACAATTTGTTACTAAGAATAAAGTGTATTTTCTTTTTGAAGATATTTTAATGGTTAGGTTGGTAGTATGCCTTTTCCCGTAACGCCAAAAAAATAATTTGTTACGAGGATTGAAGTGTATTTTATTTTCCCGAACAGTGGCAGACATTAAAACCTGCCACCCTAACCTACTCAGCAAATTGTTTTAAAGTATGGGCCTCGGAAAAAATTGCGTTAAGAAAATTTAGCGACAAGGAGTATAAATGAAATAGATGTTACTAATGCCTGGTTATATTCTTAGCCTGTAAGTCGCACAACGATTGGTTTTATTCTCCCGTTGTGACTTATTTCATTTTACCCTTGACGATAAATTTTTAGCTTTTTTTTCTGCAGCCCTTGATTTTTTCTTCTTTTTATCAAGAAAAAGAAGAAAAGCAACAATTGAAAAACAGCATAAAAAACAAACGCAATAACATCAATACACCAACTGATGCGTCTGCTTTATAACCCCCATCACAAACACACTCTGCACATGCCCCATATTCTCAATGTTGCTTAATTTATTCACATGAAAATCGTGGTACGCATTCATATCCTCACACATCACTTTCAGCATAAAATCAAATTCACCGCTAATGGTGTAGCACTCTACAACATCGGGCATAAGCATAATGGATTTTACAAATTTTGTACCCGCAGTTTTACTATGTTCTTTCAAGCTAACATAACAAATAGCGATCAAACTTTTTTTCACTTTAGTATGATCGACCAAAGTGGCGTATTGTTTAATCACACCGCTGGCCTCCATACGCTTGATGCGTTCATGAACCGGCGTGGTACTCAGGTGAATTTTATCTGCAATTTCTTTCACCGTCATCCGTGCATTTTGCTGCAGCAAACTTAATATCAAAAGGTCTTTAGCATCCAGTGCAATATTGCTGGTAGCTGTATTTTCTGTTTTAGTAGCTTTTGCCATGGTAAAAAAGTATAATCGTCTTTTAATTAAAGTAATAAAGGATATTCATCCAAATTTACACAAACTTGTAGAATATTATCCTATAAGTTTACTTTTGTGTTCTAAAAATTATAATATGTCAACATTAACAAAAACCTCCATCGACT
>JAYURK010000229.1:0-2706 GCA_043756235.1 Ferruginibacter sp.
CCAATTGGTGGGGGTAGATAAGGAATGGGTTGAAAGCGGTACCCGCCGCACAGCAACTTATTTACACTTACCGGCAGGAAAATATATTTTTAACGTGCAGGGCAGCAACAGCCAGGGCATCTGGAGCGATAAAATTGCCGAACTGCAAATTACGGTATTGCCGCCCTGGTGGCGCAGCTGGTGGGCTTATCTTATTTATATATCGCTGGTAGCTTTGGCCATAAGAGCTTATTTTAAATTTACTGTAAACCGGGCCAAATTAAAATCGCAATTAAATTTTGAACAGCGTGAAGCTAAAAGAGCAAAAGAACTGGATACAGTAAAAACACAGCTATACACCAATATTACCCACGAATTTCGTACCCCGCTAACCGTTATATTGGGCATGGCGCAGCAGGTTAAAAGTAATCCGGGGGTGCATTTACAAAATGGTGTGGATATGATTATTCGCAACGGGCAAAGTTTATTAAACCTGGTAAATGAAATGCTCGACCTGTCTAAACTGGAAACAGGTAAAATGCAGTTGCAGTTGATTAATGGTGATGTCATTAATTTTTTGCGCTATGTGGTAGAATCATTTCATTCGCTTGCAGAAAGCCAGCATAAACAATTGCATTTTTTAGCCGAAATGGATGCTTTGCACATGGCTTACGATCCGGAAAAAATACGGCAGATAGTTGCCAACTTATTATCTAACGCTTTAAAATTTACTCCCGAAAAAGGAAATATTTATGTAAGGGTTAGCGAAAATATGGTACAGCAGCATACCAATACTTCCACATTAATTATAAATGTAAAAGATACCGGCATTGGTATACCCGAAAGCCAGCTGCAACATATTTTCGACAGGTTTTATCAATTAGATAACAGCCATACCCGAAAAACAGAAGGTACCGGCATAGGCCTGGCACTTACTAAAGAGCTGGTAAAATTAATGGAAGGAGAAATAACTGTAAAGAGTCCGCCAACGGGTGCTAATAAAGGAACCGAATTTACTGTGGCGCTTCCATTAAAAAAATTGGCTGCCTCCGGCGAGGTGGTTTTGCACCCCGATTTAAAAGAAGTGTATCCGCAAAAAATAATTAACGGGTCTGCAAACCTTGTGCCCTTTGCCGATGAAAAAGAAGGCAAACAAAAGCCATTAATTTTATTGGTAGAAGATAATGCTGACGTAGTGGCCTACACGGCATCGTGCCTGCCCGATTACCGGCTTGCAGTAGGTAAAGATGGAAGAGAAGGTTTTGAAATAGCCGCAGACATTATTCCTGATTTAATTATTACCGATGTAATGATGCCTTTTGTAGATGGCTTTGAATTATGCCGGCAGTTGCGGCAGGATGAATATACCAGCCACATCCCCATTATTATGCTTACAGCAAAGGCGGATATAGAAAGTAAAATAGAAGGGTTGCAGCAAGGAGCCGATGTGTACCTGCAAAAACCTTTTAACCGGGAAGAATTATTAATCCGCATAAAAAAATTACTGGAGCTGCGGAAAAACCTGCAACAGTATTATCTTAAAAAAGCAGGGCTGCATAATTTTGTAAAATCAACAACAGCTATCGCTGAAGAAACCATTACCCAAAATAAAATTGAAGACCTGTTTGTAAAAAAAATACGGGAAGCAATAGAGCAACATATAAAAGATACCAGTTTTACCGTAGAGCAATTGTGCAAACTGGTTTTTATGAGCCACTCTCAACTGCACCGCAAATTAGATGCACTAACCGGCTGTTCGCCCAATAAATTTATCCGTATTATTCGTTTAAACAAAGCAAAAGAACTGTTGAAGCATCCGGCTAACCCTATTGCTTTTATTGCATCAGATTGCGGCTACAGCGACCCCGGTTATTTTGCCCGTGTATTTAAACAGGAGTGTGGTGTAACACCGCAGGAGTGGCGGGTGAATAAATAGTTTTTGGTGTTTTAGTAACTATGTTTTTTTCTATATTTGAGTAGTATCATACATAGGTGCAGTGGGCTTCGTGGTATCAGTACGGGCAAAGTGAAATTGAACAATGCACCGCAGGTTAAAAACCAAGCGGTGGCGAATGGGGTACCGGCGGCGGAGAAGAATTTGATTACACTTATCAATATACACCCAAAAATTAATGATAATAAAATGAAGAAATTGTTAATCATTTTTATTGTACTCATTGTTTCAACAAGTAGTCTTTATTCTCAGAATAAAACTATTCAAGGAAGGATAATTTCCAATCAGTTTGAAACTTTGTATGGCATTCGAATTATAATTAATGACACGGTGCAAGTTGGCATCACAGACCGATATGGTTTTTTCCAAATAAATATCCCAGTTTCCATGAGAAAATTATTATTTCTGGATGTTGGGTTTGAAACAAAAATTATTGATCTTGCAGATACATGTAATGAAGTAGAGGTTGTAATGATGTTAAGCAGTAGTTATGATTTTAAAACTCCCAGGAAGGTAGATAGGCTTCGAAAGAAAAAATTTATGAAGCTGCCAGAATTTCATAAACAAGCATTTGAGAAAGGTTTGTTTAAAACAGATAAGGCTTGCTATACACAAAAGGTTATACCTTATTATAAGAGAAAACAAAAGTGATATTAAAACAAACGTCGCAGTGATGCTAACTTGCCACCGTGGGGTACGCCATGAATGAATATCGATTACACGCAAGTGTACACTTAAATTCAATGCTATACAAAAGATGGAGGCAGGTCCTT
>JAYURK010000230.1:0-23545 GCA_043756235.1 Ferruginibacter sp.
TATAAGTGATAGCAATTTTATCTCCGGGTTTGTAACGGCTAAGTATGCCCTGCATTTCGGCGCCGCTGTTAACTTCCATGCCATCTATTTTTTTAACCACATCTCCTTTGCGTATGCCGGCTGCGTAAGCGCCACCATCTGTAGGCACTTCCTGTACGTAAATACCTTCGGCACTTAAAGGTATGCCCACTCTTTTCTTCTGCTCATCATCAAGGTCACTGGCATTTTGATATTGTAAACCTAAATAACCTCTTTGCACGGTTCCAAATTTAATAATATCATCTACCACTTTTTTTGCAATGTTAACAGGTATAGCATAAGAGTAACCGGAGTAATATCCCGTAGGAGAAGCGATAGCAGAATTGATGCCTACTAATTTCCCATCGGTGCTTACTAATGCTCCACCGCTGTTGCCCTGGTTAACTGCTGCATCAGTTTGTAAAAAAGATTCCACACCTGCAGCTGCACCACCCGTTCTGTCGCGGTTTAAGCCTAACTGGCGGGCTTTGGCGCTAATGATACCAGCAGTAACAGTAGTCTCTAAATTTAAAGGATAACCAATGGCTAAAACCCATTGACCAATTTTTAAATCATCGCTGTTACCATATAAAATAAAAGGTAAACCACTTGCTTCAATTTTAATTACTGCTAAGTCGTATGCAGGATCGGTACCTACAACTTTTGCCTTATACACCTTTTTATTGCTCAGGGTTACCGTTAATTCATCGGCTTTATCAACCACGTGGTTGTTTGTAATAATGTAGCCATCTTCGCTAACAATAACGCCGGAGCCGCTGGCTCTTTGTTCAGGAATTACATTACCTCTTCCACCACCAAAAAACTGGTTAAACATATCGTCATCCAGTAAATCGCTAAAAGGATTGTTGGGCCTGGTACGTGGTAAATTATTATTTACCTGTTTGGCATTTGTTTTTGTTTTGATGTGCACAACCGTTGGCGAAGCAGCAGCTGCTGGTGCCGTAAAATCAACAGCACCGGGTGGCGGTGTATTGCCATCTAAAAAGCCGGCATATTTGTAATTGCTGGGTGTAACCCCAGCCTGCTGCCCTGCATAAGTATTATCTTGATTAATAAATTTACCATACCCCCAAATTACTGCAAGGGCGGTAACAGCACTAATAGTTACTGTAGCTAACACTTGTTTCAGTTTCATTTTTTCTTAGGTTTTATTTTTACTTAATATTTTTATTATACATAAGGAATAAATTTAAACGCAAAGCGATTATGTTTATTACTTTATCTGAAAGTAACCTAAAATTTAACCATGCCATTTTGTTATTCTTCATTTTATACATCAACTCCCGTGCCTTATTGCAAAGAAACGCAGAACTGACAATTTGCGATTTACCAACTGACATCTTTAACAGTTAATTAGGAAGGGTTTCGTACTTCTTTTCCACACCTTAATCCTTCAACTCTAAACCTTGGACTCTAATCTCTAAACCCTAAACTCTAAACCCTAAACCCTAAACACTAAACTCCCCCTCTTTATAAAGTTAACAAAAATTGCATGCTGTCTACTCCATCAGCATAATCAAACAAACCCGGTTGTTGAGCTTTGCCAAAAGGAGTATAGCCACTGCCAATTATACTTTGCACATCGGAATTATCTTTTAAAGTTTTTAAAACTATTTCCACATCTTCGTAAAAACTATAATTCAATTGGCTGATGGCAGAAAAAATTTCCTCACTTTCTATAAGTAAAGTACTCTCATTAGTCATGTAATAAATATTATTCATCAGGGCAATAGACAATTGATAATCGTAATTGTTTTTGTATTTATGGTGATCGGCAAAATATTTATATTTATCAAAGGCTTTTAATAAGGGTACAAAGTTGTAACCCGTAGGAACAAATAGCTTGGTAACATTGCGGCAACCTAAACCAAAATATAAATGAATATCATCTGCTAATTTGTCAAGTTCATCGGCAGTTTCGCATCCATTCAATATGGCAACTGAAGTACGGTTACGGCGGATGATGGAAGGGTATTTTGCAAAATACTGTTCAAAATATCTTGCACTGTTATTGCTGCCGGTGGCAATATAAGCATCGCAGCCTTTTAGCATTTCGGCAATGGCAATATAATGTTGTACGTTTTCATCCCAACTGTATAATTTTTGAATAATGTGCTTGAGCAGTACATCATCTTTACCCGATAATTTTATGGTTTGCCTGTGGCCGCTAATGAACACACATAAAAAATCGTGAAAGCCAACTAATGGTATATTACCTGCCATTACAATGCCTGCATTTTTTCCGGTAATATTATCATCCAGGCGGTAATGATTTATCCAGTGTAACAATGCATCTTTTTCTAAAAAAAGGGTACAAATATTTTGTACCGCTACATCTATAAACCCTTCAATAAACCATCCATTATAAGCAGTAGCTTTTGCTTTTATTGCCATCCATTCGGTGTTATCATCCAGCAGGTAATTTTTTAATTTTTGTAATAATTCAATTCTATTTTGTAAATTCATGTTGTTATTATTAAATTGCATTGTTTATCGAAAGGTAGCTTTTAAAAAATCAAAATTACGACAGAAGATGGCAATTAAAATTACAGACGAATGTATTAACTGCGGTGCCTGCGAACCGGAGTGTCCTAACAATGCAATTTACGAGGGTGGAGTAGAGTGGGCAGTATCCGACGGTACAACCGTAAAAGGCATGTTTACATTATTGGATGGAACGCAGGTGGATGCTGATAAAAGAAATGCACCGGTAAGCACAGATATTTATTATATTACACCCAATAAGTGTACCGAATGCCAGGGCTTTCACGAAGAGCCGCAGTGTGCAGCAGTTTGCCCGGTTGATTGTTGTGTACCCGACGAAATGTATAAAGAAACAGTTGACGAATTATTAGCTAAAAAAGACAAAATGCATTTGGGGTGAATGGAATAGCGAAGTTTGAATAGTATTAAGTTTTTATAATCCGCGGAAGCGGATACTACAGGCAGGTGATATTTCCTGCTACAATGGCGAGGGTAATTTTAAATTACTTTCGCCTTTTTGTATAACAACATTTATTTTTGTGCATGAGTAAAATTTTACCTTTTATTGTTTTATTTTTTTTACTTACCTCCTGCAGATTTTTCGAAAAGAAAAAAAAAGTATCATTACCTGAAGAAAAATTAAAAATGATGGAAGCTGATAAGGCTTTCAGCAAAATGAGTGTGGAAAAAGGGATGAAGCAGGCATTTTTAGAATACATCGACAGTAACGGCGTTTTACTCAAGCCTAAGCGATTTCCTGTAGTGGGTGCCGATGCGGTAGATTATTTAATTCAGCAAAACGATAGTGGTTACACATTACAATGGAAACCCGATTTCGCAGGTATCTCTCAATCCGGCGACCTGGGCTATACTTACGGATTATATGCCTTAAAGGATAAGGCAAAAGATACCACCCTTTACGGCACTTATGTAAGCATTTGGAAAAAACAGGCTGATGGTAAATGGAAATTTGTACTGGATAGTGGTAATGAAGGAGTAGGTGAAGCTGAAGAATAAATACGGGGAATAAAATTTTATAAAGAAAATATAAATATAGCTTTTTGCAAATGCTATATCGTAAATACTCCACTATATTTGTTCAGGTTTAATAATCCTATTATAACACAATGAAGAAAAAGATTGCATTGGTTACCGGCGGTTACTCTGGCGAGGCGGTTATATCTTATAAAAGTGCCATTGCCATGCAGCAAAATATTGATACCGATAAATGGGATTGTTATAAAATTGATATTAATCCGCAGGGCTGGTATTACATGAGCAGTGGTGATGAAAAAATTGCAGTTGACAAAAACGATTTTTCTATAAACATCCACGGAACTAAAATTATTTTTGATGCCGTGCTGGTGGGCCTGCACGGTACACCCGGCGAAGATGGTAAACTGCAGGGTTATTTTGATTGCATTAAAATGCCGTACACCTCCTGCGATGCCGCCACTTCGGCATTAACTTTTAACAAGCGTTATACTGTAGCCGTAGCGGCTTTTGCCGGAATGCATGTGGCAAAATCTTTACATCTTTTTAAACACATTGTGGTAACGCCGCAGGCAGTTTTGCAACAACTTAAATTACCCTTATTTGTAAAACCCAATAATGGCGGCAGCAGTTTAGGTATTAGTAAAGTAAAGGAAGTGGCTGAATTACCAATGGCGCTTGATAAAGCTTTTAAAGAAGATGACCAGGTGCTGGTAGAAGAATTTATCAGTGGCAGAGAATTTACAATTGGGGTATATAAAAGTAAAGGAAACATTATTACCCTGCCCATAACCGAAATCATTTCTAAAAACGAATTTTTTGATTTTGAAGCAAAATACCAGGGAGCCAGTGAAGAAATAACTCCGGCAAATGTGGATGAAAGCGTAGCTGAAAAAGTAAGGGAAGAAGCTAAGAAGGCTTATGCTGTTTTTAATTGCAACGGAATTGTGAGGATAGATTTTATTTACAATGAAGTTGACGGCAAGGCATACATGCTGGAAATAAATACCGTGCCGGGTCAAAGCGAAGCAAGCCTGGTGCCGCAACAAGTGGTTGCAGCAGGCATTACGCTCAAAGAATTTTATTCTGCTTTAATTGAAGAATGTTTTAATTAATTAGTAATCGATAAACACGTTTTGAATTAAGGCGGAGTAAGCAATTAAAAATGAATTTTCTTAATCATAAATCCGAAATCTAAAATTGAGTTATAGTGTTTAAATTTATTACCAGCCGCCCTTTATGGGTAAATATAGTAGTTGCAATTTTGCTTGCAGCGCTGTTGATTTTTACATTTTTAAAAATGTTGGGTATGATCACTAAACATGGTGATTACCTTACTGTTCCTGCAGTGCTGGGTGCTAAAACAGAAGACGCTATTAAGTTATTGGAAAAACAGGGTTTTGAAGTGCAGATACAGGATTCCGTTTTTACAGATACCGCAAGCCGTGGGGTAGTATTAAAACAATTGCCCGATGCCAATGCTACCGTAAAAATTAACCGCACCGTTTTTTTAACGGTTAACCGTATTACGCCACCCATGATTGAAATGCCTAAGCTGGAAGGCCAAAGCCTGGCTTTTGCTTTAGACATTTTGAGGCGCAATCATTTAAAACTGGAGGATACTATTTTTAAACCTGATTTTCAAAGCGGTGCTATTTTAGAACAGCAGTATAATGGTGTAAGAATTCCTGAAAAAGCAAAAGTGCAATGGGGAAGTAAAATAACTTTGATAGTGGGTAAGGGCCTGGATATGCAGCAAATAATTGTACCTTCTTTATTAGGGATGCGGTTTAGCGAAGCCAGGGCATTGTTACAATCAAATGGTATAAGCATTGGCGCTGTATTGCCCGATGTGGATGTGAGAGATACCGCAAATGCTTACGTGTACAAGCAAAGACCAGAAAGATATGATGAGGATAAGCAACCCCGCTATATACAGGCCGGACAATTAATGGATGTATGGATATCTCCGGTAATGAAAGCGCCAAAAGATTCTGTTATTATAAATAATTAAAAATATACTGTATGACAACAATAACTGCCGACGAAGTAAAATTTCGTTTAGACTCCGGAGAAAAATTAAACCTTGTGGATGTAAGAGAGCCGCATGAAAATACGGAGTTTAACATTGGAGGTACTTTAGTGCCGTTGGGTAAAGTACAAACCATGCAAATTGATGAAATTGATAATTTAAAAAATGATGAAGTAATTGTGTACTGCCGCAGCGGCAACCGAAGTGGCCAGGCCGCATTAATGCTGGAAACATTCGGCTTTACCGATGTAAAAAACCTTACTGGCGGTATGCTGGCGTGGAAGGAAAGATTTGGGGGATAAAACGGGGAATGGCGAATCGTCAATGGTGAATATTCTAAAAGAGTGTCTACTTACCATTGACCATTCACCATTCACGCTCTATAACTTCACATTAATTCCCACCATTGCATTAAACGGTGCCATCGGAAAATAAAAATTTTCTGTTGTTACAGTACCTCCGTAAATATAGCTAAAGCTGTAACCGTTAGGTTCATATTTTTTGCTGAAAATATTATTGAGTTGGGTTATAAAAGTCACACTTTTAAATAATTTATTTTCTACAACATAACTTAATCTTACATCTTGTGTATAATAAGGGTTAAGGCTCCTGCTTAGCTGAGTGGTGTTATCCAGATACTGCCGGGCTACATATTTACTTACTAAATTTATTTCAGCATTTTTTATAGGAGTAAAATTAACGCTTGCACCCCCAACAGTATTAGGCGAAAATGCAATATCGGTAGATGCATAAAAATTAGTTTTTTGTCCTCCATTATCATAGTCATCAAGGTATTCGGTATAATTTTTTATTTTGTTTTTGCTAAAAGAAATATTGGCTGCCACATTTAACCAGGAAGTGAAAATGTATTTTCCCTGCAATTCAACACCTGCACGGTAACTGTGGGGGATATTGGTTCTGGTATATGCACCCACATCATTTATTTTACCAGTTAAAATTAATTGGTCTTTGTATTTCATGTAATACAAATTTGCACCAAAAGAATAATTAGTTTTTTTAGTTTCTATGCCGGCTTCAAAATCATTCAACCATTCTGGTTTTGGTTGCAGGGTAATACCGGCCTCAAAATCATCCCGGTTGGGTTCGTGCTTTGCCATGGCATAAGAAGCATACAACTGCCAGTTATTTTTATTATACGTTATTCCCAATTTGGGATTTAAAAAATTGTAATTATTTTTTCTCATTAAAGATGGGTTAGCTCTAAAACCGTTAATGGTATAATTAATATTGCGGAATTGCACATCAATAAATGATTGTAGTGTAACGCTTAACTGCTGTACCCATTTACTGTATACAGAAAAATCTTTTTTATTGGCATCTACATCATACCACCTGTAATTTGCAGGAACTGCAGCCTGCTCTTTTGCCCAGGTAATTTCTCCAAAATGTTTCCCGTCGTAACCATTCCACCCACCACCAAAAGTTACATCGGTTTTATTTTTATGGTGTTGCAGCGAAAATATGGTGCCGTAAAAATTATTATCCAGCCATAGTCTTCTTACCAGGTCAGTGCGTTTAATGGTGTTTGTGCCATTTACATAATCGGGTAATCCATACTCGGCAAGTTTTTTATCCGCCTTGTATTGTTCGTAATAACCTTTTCCTTTGGTAAAAAAAATGGCAATGTTTCCTTTCCAGTAATCATTTAATTTATGATTGTAAAAAAGCTGGTAATGTGTTTGGGTATAATTATCCGTTTCATTGTTGTAAGGTTCTCCCGGTTTTTCGGCACCGCTTGGGTTGTGGGTACGCAAACTGTCTAATAAATATGCTGCCACACCATTCCATGCCTGGTAAGTTTTTTCTTTACCACTAAAAATATTTAAACGCAGCGAACTCTTTTCAGCAACATATGCGGTGCTTACATAAAAAGATTTTAAATCACTGGTTGCCCTGTCGATATAACCATTGCTGCTGATACGGCTAAGGCGACCATCAATAGTAAAATGTTTACCTAATATTCCGCTGCCAAACTGCAGTGTATTTTTTAAGGTATTATAACTGCCGTAGCTATTATTAAATTCAACAAAAGATTTTTTATTTATTTCGTTGGAGGCTAAATTAATACTGGCGCCAAAAGCACCTGCGCCATTAGATGATGTGCCCACACCCCGTTGTATTTGTATACTGTTTACTGTTGATGAAAAATCGGGTAAATCAACAAAAAAAGTGCCCTGACTTTCGGCATCATTATAAGGTATACCATTTAAAGTAACATTTATCCGGCTGGCATCTGTACCACGTATGCGTATGCCGGTATAGCCCACGCCTGTGCCAGCATCGGAGTTTACCACCACCGATGGTGTTTGGTTTAATAAAAAAGGAAGGTCCTGGCCTAAATTATTTTTTTCAATTTCTATTTTGGTAACTATGGTTTTAGCAAACGGAGCCTTTTCTCCTGCTCTTACTGCTATAACTTCTACCGGTTGTAAATAACTGGTATCATTAAATTTTTTTTCGGTTTGTGCCAGGCACACAGCAGCACATGCCGTTAACAAAGTGCTAAAAAACATTTTCATTAAATAAAATTTTTGGCTGAAGGTCCGGAGCGATGAGATACGCTTTTATAAGATAACCCAATTAGAATTTGGGCATCATTTCTTCCTACGCAGGCATTATCCTGATCAGGTTAGCGGGTATAATCTCAGCTCCATTTAAGGAACACCCCGGAAATTCAATTAGTTAAATAAGAACTTTTTGCAGGGCAAAGCTAAGTACTTTTATAAAATAATATTTATTTTTTTGTAACAAAATCTTTTTGCCCTTCGTATAATAAAAAAAGTATAGCCATGAAATAACCATTCCACTCCCGGGGTTGTTGGGAAATAAACAGGTTGTGGTTTGGTTATTGCTGGTGTCCATTAAAAATCATAAAATTATTATCATGAAAAAATTATTTTTATCATTGTTTACTTTAATTACAGTGGTTGCTTTTGCACAGGAAAAAACGGTTGTGACAGATGCTAACGCTGAAAAAAGAACTTTAAATGGCAGCTTTACAGCTATTACCATAAGTGATGGCATCGACTTAATTCTTACTCAGGGTAATGAAGAATCGGTTGCGGTAAGTGCCAGCGAACAAAAATATATGGAGCGCTTTAAAACTGTGGTTGAAAATGGTACACTTAAAATTTATTTTGATAACAGCGCCGTTAACTGGGCCCTTAACGAAAAAAGAAAATTAAAGGCATACGTATCTTTTAAAACTTTAGATAAATTGAATGCCTCCGGTGGTGCTAACGTAAAATTACAAGGCACTGCTACCCTTGAAGACCTGCAAATGAAGTTTACCAGCGGTACGGTGTTTGAAGGAAATATTACAGCAAAAGATTTAACTGTTGAACAAAGCAGCGGCTCCTCAATAAATATTTCGGGCAACGCCAGTAAAATTAATGTAGAAGTAAGCAGCGGATCATTTTTTAAAGGGTATGACCTTGCTGTAGATTTTTGTGATGCAAAAGCCATCAGTGGCGGAGGTGTAAGAATTACAATTAATAAAGAACTTAGTGCCAAAGCAAACAGCGGCGGAGGGGTAAGATATAAAGGAGATGCCGTAATAAAAGAAATAGATGTAACCAGTGGCGGCTCGGTAAAAAAAGCATAATTGACTTTACAGTTTAATACCTTAGTTAAAATTTTTTTGTATGAAGCACATAATTGCAGGTTTATTTTTTATGGGTATTGCGCAGTTTGCAGCTGCTCAAAAAGAAATTGTACATGATGCCAATGCAGAGCAGCGAACAATAACTGAAAGTTTTACCAGTATAAAAGTTTCCAGTGCTATCAGCCTGTATCTTTCGCAGGGCGATGATGAAGCAATGGCGGTAAGCGCTGCCGAAAATAAACATAAGGAGGGTATTAAAACTTTAGTGGAAGGCGGGGTGCTGAAAATTTATTATTTTGGCTCAAAGGGATGGAACAGTGATAAAAAAAATATGAGGGTATATGTTTCTTTTAAAAACCTGGAAAAAATTGATGCTTCTGGTGCCAGCGACATACAGGTTGCCGGAAGCATTACGGTACCTTCATTAAACATCAGCCTGAGTGGCGCCAGCGATTTTAAAGGTGCCGTGGCAGTAACCAATTTAAAATTAGACCTTAGTGGTGCATCCGATGTTACCATTAAAGGCAGCGCCACCACAGTGCACATTGAAACCAGCGGTGCCAGCGATGTAAAAGGCTACGATTTAAAAACAGATTTTTGTAATGCCAATGCTTCGGGTGCTTCTGATATTAATATTACTGTAAATAAAGAATTAAATGCCGGGGCAAGTGGTGCCAGCAGCATCCGGTACAAAGGTGATGGGGTAATAAAAGAAATGCATGCCGGCGGCGCAAGCAGTGTAAGCAAAAAGGGGTGATTGGTTCATTGTATAATTTGTTTATTAGCGTAGTATTAACTGTATTTACTAATTAACCAATAAACTAATGAACTATTCAACCAATCAACTTATCAACCATTTCATTTCCCAAAAGCCCAAATTAAAAAACCGGGTAACTGGTTGCTCCATGAAGTATAATCATGTGTACCATTGGCATCTTCTTTATAAATAATATCCTCGGGTAAACAAACATTTTTGCTTTTAATAAGTGCTGCTAAATCTTTAGTATCGTCAATCACATCAATAATACTGTCTTTATCCCTGTCACCAGTTTCTTCTTTTGCACCTGCGTAAAACCAATATTGTAAAGCTGGTTTCTTTTTAGATGATCGAATTTTGTTAATAATAATCCTGTTTTTATCACCGCTGTAATCTGTTGCTTTATCATCTTTGTCTCTCCACCAGAACGAGCCGGAAAAAACACCTACTTTATCAATCTTATCAGCATTATCCCATGCAATATCAAAGGCAGATAATCCGCCTAATGAGCAACCGGCAATGGCAACCGATTTAAACTTTCTTACTCCTGCATTTTTTTTTGCATAAGCATATAATTCGGCATCAATAAACTTAGAGTACTTATCAGCTTTATCGCCACGTTGCATAAAATCCGGCTGTTCGCTTACCCCGTATTCTTTATTTCTTTCTGCTGCTATAATGCCCACAATTATTAGTGGTTGAATCAAATTTTTTTTATACAGGCTGTCAACAATTTCTTTTACCCTTAATTTTTGTATATCCTGCCCATCATTAAGCAATAATAAATTTAAGGAGCTTTTATCGCCGGGCAGGGGTGTACTAATTATGGTAAGCTGTACCTGCCTTTGTAAATGCCGGCTGTATAAATTATCCTGCTGCTGTTTAATTTTATTTTTACAACCCTGTGCAAAAAGCAATGCCAGCATAAGAAAAACAGCAGAAAAATATTTTTTTGTCATCACCAAATGTACAAACGATAGTTTATTATTTGGCTGCAAAGCCTCAAAGCCTTACTTTTGCAGGGCGAAGTAGAGCAGCGGTAGCTCGTCGGGCTCATAACCCGAAGGTCACTGGTTCGATCCCAGTCTTCGCAACAACAATCTAAGGCTCTGGTTAGAGCCTTTTTTATTCTTAACATTTTATTGTTGATGAATTTGATCACCTCCTTCTTCACCACCAGATTTCGGGCCGGTTCTCAAATTTATTTGCACAGATTTTGAATTATGAAATCAGGTTTTGTAAACATATTTGGTAAACCCAATGCCGGCAAAAGCACTTTGTTGAATGCATTAATGGGCGAGAAGATGGCCATAGTATCGCACAAAGTGCAAACTACCCGGCATCGTATTAAAGCCATCTTAACCGAAAAAGATTACCAGATTATTTTTTCTGATACACCTGGCATTATTGAACCCAAATATAAACTGCACGAAAAAATGATGCAGGCTGTAAAAGGTAGTTTAGAAGATGCAGATGTGGCCTTGCTTATAGCTGATGTTAATGAAGAACAGGAAGAAAGTGACACAATTTTCGCAGCTTTAAAATTAAAAGTTCCGGCAATTGTGGTATTGAATAAAGCAGATAAAGCAACTGCCGAACAGCAGGAAACTATTACCGATTTTTACCGCAAGCAACCTTATTGCAAAGATGTAGTAATACTTTCTGCCTTAAAAAAAAGCGGCATAGATTTTTTACTAAAAAAAATAATTAAATTATTACCCGAGGGCCAGCCATTTTACGAAGGCGACGACCTCAGTGATATGCCTACTAAATTTTTTGTAGGCGAAATGGTCAGGGAAAAAATATTTCAATTGTATGGTGAAGAAATTCCTTATCATACCACTGTATTAATTCAGGAGTTTACAGAAAAAACTACATTAATAAAAATAAGGGCAGAAATAATTGTACAAAGAGAAACGCAAAAAGGTATTATTTTAGGCGAAGGTGGCAAAATGATAAAACAACTGGGCAGCAATGCCCGAAAAGATATTGAAGCATTTTTAAACAGTAAAGTTTTTTTAGAATTGTTTGTAAAAGTGCGGCCAAAGTGGAGGGATAATGAAATGCAGTTGAAGGAATATGGATATTAAGCCCTTCCGCCCCAAAAGGGGAACTTGCAGTAAGCTAAACAAAAAAGTATTAAATTTTCATACGGCTAAAAACATAAAAGCTGGCTGAATTAATTATTCACAATAAAACTAAGTTCTCCGCCAGCTGGCGGAGACAGGGACTATGAGTTTTACAGTAGCAATAACAGGAAGGCCCAATGTAGGCAAGAGTACATTTTTTAACCGGATGCTGGAGCAGCGTAAGGCCATTGTTGATGATATCAGTGGCGTTACACGAGACAGGCAATATGGTATTGCCGAATGGGCGGGCAAAACATTTAATGTAATAGACACCGGCGGGTTTGTACCCAAGAGTGATGATGTTTTTGAAAAAGAAATTCGCAAGCAGGTGATGATTGCAGTAGAAGAAGCGAACGCCATTATTTTAATGGTGGATGTGGCTACAGGCATTACCGACCTTGATGAAAGTATGGCGAAAATTTTACGCAAAAGCAGTAAGCCTGTTTTTTTGGTGGTGAATAAAGTAGATAACCACGACAGACTTTTAGAAGCCAGCGAATTTTACAGCCTTGGTTTTGAAAATATATTTTTTGTGTCTTCCATAAGTGGTAGCGGCACCGGCGAAATACTGGATGCCATAACTGCTTTAATGAAACCGGATGACGATGCGTTACCCGAGAATGATGGCCTTCCAAAAATTGCAATCATCGGCCAGCCTAACGTGGGCAAATCTTCTTTGTTAAATGCATTAATTGGTACCGAGCGCACTATTGTAAGTGATATTGCCGGCACAACAAGAGATACCATTCACACCCACTACAATTTATTTAATAAAGAATTTGTTTTAATTGATACCGCTGGTATACGCAAAAAAGCAAAAGTGCACGAAGACCTGGAATTTTATTCGGTAATACGGGCCATAAAAGCTTTAGATGAAGCAGATGTTTGTATGCTGATGCTGGATGCCGGTAAAGGATTAACTGCACAGGATCTTTCTATTTTTGCTATGGCAGTTAAAAAAGGAAAAGGGATAGTGGTACTGGTAAATAAATGGGATTTGGTAGAAGATAAAAAAACCAACACCGTAAAAGATTATGAAAAAGATTTGAAAAAAAGGTTTGCACCATTTTCCGATGTGCCCATTGTTTTTATTTCGGTTACAGAAAAACAACGGATTTTTAAAAGCATAGAAACAGCACTGGAAGTATATGATAACAGGTTGCGAAAAATACCTACTTCTAAATTAAATGATATTATGCTTAAGGCCATTGAAGGTTATCATCCGCCTGTGGTAAGAGGAAATTTAATTAAAATTAAGTACGTAACACAATTGCCAACACATACCCCCACGTTTGCATTTTTTGCTAATTACCCCGATGATATTAAAACACCTTATAAAAATTATTTAGAAAACCAGATAAGAGAGAATTTTAATTTTAGCGGCGTGCCTATTCGATTGTTCTTTAGAAAAAAATAATTTTAACGAATGTGGAAATAATAACAATACGAAGGGATTTAATTTTCTAAAAATATTTAGATTTGCAAATCATTAAAAAAATAAAAATCATTATGAAAAAATTATTAGCCATTATAGCCCTTGCCGTTTTGTTTACCGCTTGTGATAATGCTACTACTACAGAAAAAACTGTTGTAACCACAAAAGACTCTTCCAGCAGTATGGCTGATGAGGCCAGGGCTTTTGGCGACAGCGCCGAAAGTAAATTGGAAGCTTTTAAAGATACTGCTGCAAAAAAATTGCAGGGCCTGGGAGATACAGCAGTTAGCGCCATTAAAACAATGGGTGATACTGTAGCCAACAAAGCACAACGTGCCGGAAATAAATTAATTGAAAAAGCAAAAGAAAGTTTAAATAAAACTGTGAATAAAACAAAGGGTACTGATAAAGATTAATACGCTTTCAAAATACATAAAAAACCTCCCGTTTAAAATCAGGAGGTTTTTTTATGGGGGAAAACGGTTGGCCAGCTATTTATTTTCCTTCAACACAAATAATTTTTTTTCGTCTGCTCATATCGTATAGTAAATCTTAATAATTATTGTATCTTGGTAAAAATTGAAATGTTTATTATTATTCCAATCCTATAAAAACTTTTACCTGCTGCAACTGCAATATTATTTTTAATAGTAAATAATTAAAAATTAATTGTAGTTATGAAAAATGGATACAAACCTTTAAACTCATTTCTTTATTTTTTTATTGTAACCGTAGTGCAGTTGTTGATTACTGCTGAAGGATTTGCACAACAAACTTATACCTGGAATCAAACAGCAACAGCGGATTGGACATTGCCCGCCAACTGGACGCCTGCAAGAAATACACCTGCTGCAAATGACATTCTTCAATTTAACAATGGGGCTACTGTAATTATCACCAGTGTACCAACTGAAACTATTGGCCAGCTGCATGTTATTTTAAATACCAGTATCACTTTGCAAACTCTTTCGCCGGCATCTGTAATTACTGTTAATGGGGGAGTGGGTAATGACTTGATTGTTACCAATGGAGCAGCACTCAATATTTCTGGAAACTTTAATGATCTTACTTTGGCTGTTGCAACAGGTGCTAATGGCGTCATCACCGGAACAATGAATTTTGTGGGCATTGTAACCAATACCGAACATAAACTAACGGCTGCAGATGCTGGTGGAATTGTATTTAACAGTCCCGCAGTTTTTACGCAAGGCAACCGTTGTACGGGCAATGTATTTGGAGCTGCCGGTACAGCTGGTACTATAATTTTCAACAGTGGATCAACCTTTTTGCAAAATGGTGGTAGTATTCCAAATGCAAATCCCTTTGCACTAGGCGCTCCTGCTTCTAAAGTTATTTTTAATGCTGGCAGTTTGTATAAGCACCAGCAAAATGGTGTGCCATCTATGGCGGGCAGAACCTATGCTGACTTTGAATTGAATTATGCTTCAGCAAATTTACCTTTAACAGGTGTTACTGGTACTAATATTGATAACCTAACTGTTACGGATGGCCAGATAAATTTAAACCTTACTGGTGGCGTTAATATAAAAGGTAATATTTCGGTTGCTGCAACCGGCATATTAGGATTTAATGCAACTACAGGATCAGTGAATTTAATAGGTTCAACGGCCCAAGTAATTTCTAATGCCGGTGTTTTGACTTTTGGTACTAACACCGATGTTATTTTTAACAATGCAGCAGGGTTTATTTTAAATAATAGTATAACCTTAAATAAGCTGGTAACATTTTCAGCAGGGGTACTTACCATCCCCAGTCCGATGGTATTAACTTTTAGTGCTACCGCAAATGTTGTATCGGTTTCAAATACAAGTTTTGTAAACGGCAGCGTTAAAAGAATTGGCAATACAAGTTTTATATTTCCTGTAGGCGATGTAGCCGGACCATTTAGTGGTTATGTGCCCATCGGTATCAGTGCTCCTTTGCTTATTACCGATGAATACACAGCGAGGTATAAACGGGCAAGCGCTGTGGCTGTTAATAATAATTATGCAGCTGCACTTAGCCGCGTAAGTTCGGTTGATCATTGGAGCCTGGACAGAACCAGTGGCACAACCACAGTTGATGTAACACTTTACTGGACTAATCTAAGCAGTTCGAATGGCTCAGCATTATTCATAAACGATTTAAGCAAATTGGTAGTTGCTCATTATAACGGCAGTACGCAATGGGACATTTATGGCGGCCTCGCCAATGGCGGCAGCGGTTTTGCAGCTGGCTCAATTACGTGGGCCGGTATTAATTTATTTTCCGCCAACCCTAATTTATTTTCTTTGGGCAGCACTGATCCGGTTTTTAATTTACTTCCCGTTACGCTTAATTACTTCAGGGGCAGCAAAAAAAATCAATCAAATATTTTACACTGGAAAATTACCTGCGATAATAGTGATAACCTTACTATACAGGTAGAGAAAAGTACGGATAATAAAAATTTTTATGCTTTAAAAAATATAGCAGCAGGTGGTTTACGCTGTCAGCAACCTTTTGAATATTACGATGCCGTAACAGTACCGGGAATAATTTACTACCGTTTAAAAATAACTAATGCCCAGGGCAAAACAAGTTTTAGTGAAGCGATAGCATTTGAAAATAAAGATATTGGTTTTACTATGGCAGGTCCATTTCCATCCGCGGTAAATAATGAAGCCGTTTTGCAAATTACCGCATTGCAAAGTACTAAAATGAATATTGTAATCAGGGATATTACCGGTAAAACAATTAAGCGTATTAATTGTAATTTGCTTGAAGGGGGCAACAGAATTGTTGTAAATGCAACTTCATTTGCTGCCGGTATTTATTATATTACCGGTTACACGGCCTATGGAAAAACGGGTACGGTTCGTTTTATTAAATTGTAAAAATATTTTTAAAGTTTGATTTGAGCAAGCTGAATCACTCATCGCCCCTTATAGTATTGACCTGCACAATGCAACTATTTTTTACCGCTGATAATGTAATAGCCAAAATGATTTCTGTACAATCCCAGTATCATGCCCAGCACCGGAGCAATTACATTATTCCATCTTTCTTTTTTAAGGCGAAGCCTTTTATTTTTCCACAGTTCAGTGATAAAAAACTTTAAACTTGTGTAAGGTACATATGCAACCGAAGGTGCAATGCGCATGCTGATTTCTTCAACTTTAATATTGGTTAACCCTTGTTGCTTTAATGCTGCAGTAAAGTCGTTAATATTTCCAAAACAAGGTAATGCCCAGCATTTAATTATTTTGTCATAAATTTTTTTAAACAGCCAGGGCAATTTTTTATCGTGTTTTAAAAAGCCATCTGCAATGCAAAATTTGCCGCCTGTTTTTAAAATTCTGGCCATCTCTGCAATAAATAATATTTTGTTGCTGCTACCAGCATGGCAGGCACTTTCAATGGCATAAGCCCGGTCAAAACTTTCAGCAGCACAACATAAATTTTCAAAATTATCTTTTACCAATTCAACCTGTTTAGATAAACCTTCTTTATTTATTAGTGCTGCTCCCCTATCAATTTGTGCATCTACAATGGTTATACCGGTAACAGTTGTGAGCGGATATTTTTTTGCAGTATATCTTGCAACAGTACCCACACCGCAACCTAAATCAATTACTGCAGTTTTTTTATCAGCAGGTATTTGCAGGCGTGCCAGCACTTCATCGTTCATGCGGTTCAGCATTTTTTCTAAAAAGAATATATCGGTAAATTTTTTGCAGTAGCCAAAATGCATATTAAAATTTTTGCTCCAGGCAGCATAGTCCGGGCCTGCAATAGTGTAATAATCTTTTATGCTGGTATAACCTGTAGTTTCGTTAAGTACACTTGCAGGGTTGTCAATTGTCATCGATTTTATCGTTTTTTTTTCAGCACAAAAATACTAAAATGTTCTGTATTTTCAAATAATACTGAAAATAAAATAATTACATCATATAAATTTACCTTTTTGTATTATAAATACCGCTTTCGGTTTTTAAAACAATATCTGGTGATTGCGTAATGGCAAGTTTCGAATGCAATATTTAAATGCCTGTTAAAAAGCAGCTAAACAACTGGGAGCAAAAGTAGATTAATGTAATTGACAGCCGGGGTATATTTTAGCTGAAGTATTTTGATTTTTTACAACTGCAGATACGGTTTTAACAGCAGGTATTTTATTGTCCATACGTTTTTTAATAATCACATAACAAACTATTGTAAGCAGCAACAAAAGTATAATGGTAAAATATACCCAGGGCTGGTCTTTAATTTTGCGTTTTTCTTTGCGATTTTTCTTTTTAGTAATTTGTTTTTGCAATTCCCTGTTCAGTTGCTGTACCGATAAAGGTAATTTTTTTACACTGCTGAATTGTTCCAAACCTTCCACCGCATCATTCATAAATTCATCATCAGCCATCATTTTTTCCAAATCATGGGTATCCTGTTTTGATAATTGTTTGCTGAGGTAATCCATCAGTTTTTGATTATCAATATCTTTATTACTGTTGTTTAATATGTTTTTTAAATCATCGCTCATTAAAAAAAGTCATTAGTCATTAAGTCAATCGTTGTTTTAAATTTAAGTATTAATTATACATGCTCTGTTTCTATTTTCTTTCCATTAAGAGCTTTAAATTTCGTTTACCATTTTGTATATGGCTTTTTACCTGTAATAATGTAAAGCTGGTTTGGTCTGTTATTTCCTGGTAGCTTTTTTTCTCTAAATAAAACAAAGTTACGCATAGTTGCTGCTCTTTGTTTAATTGCGAAAGGGCCTGTGCCATTGCAGTAAGGGCATTATCTTTTTCAATATAATTATTTTTATCTACAGTTTCATCAGGTGTGGCCATTAACTGGTCGTTTATCTCAGTAGTATATTTGCCTTTATCCCTAAGCTTCATCAGGCAATGGTTTTTGGCAACCATGTAAATCCAGCTTTTAAAATATGCTACTTTATATTTATGCAGTTCGTTTATGGCTTTTAAAAAAACCTGTTGCACGGCATCCTTAGCTTCTTCTTCGTTCTTTAAATATTTCATGCAAACACCCAGTAACAGCATAGTATAGCGCTGTAATAAAATGCCCAGCCACTCATTATCATGATCCGCATAAAAATGTTGCAGTAATTCATTATCCTCAATATGGTGGTATTTGGCGTGGCTCAAAACTTTGTGGTAAGTTTTATTTTTATAAGATGTAAACTTAATTGAAATTCCATAATTTAGATAAATTTAAAAATGAATTATGAATTTTGGAGTTTGTTGTGTACCTGTAGCGCCTGTAAGAATGCAACCCGACCATAAAAGCGAAATGATAAGCCAGTTGCTGTTTGGAGAATATGTTACAGTACAGGAGATTGATAAAAAGGGATGGGTAAATATTATTTGCAAAGCCGATGGTTACAGCGGTTGGTGCCAGTTAGCTCATATAAAAAGTATTGTTGCAGAAATTTATTATAATGATAAAACACAAATTGCCGCCGCATGGAGTACTGTAATAAATTATAATGGTGAAAGCATGACGGTACCCATGGGCAGTTTAATAAATGCTGAAAATAGATATGCAGCATATGGCGGAAAGCATTGGCACCCGGACCGTGCAAAATTTAATGAAGCCAATATAAAAGAAATTGCTTTTCAATTTTTAAATACTGCTTATTTGTGGGGTGGCCGTTCGGTATTTGGTATTGATTGCAGCGGTTTTGCACAGGCAGTATACAAATTTTTTGATATTGCATTGTTACGTGATGCATACCTGCAGGCAACACAGGGAGCAATAGTAAATTTTTTACAGGAAGCAAAATGCGGCGACCTGGCTTTTTTTGACGACGAAGAAGGGAAAATTGTACATGTTGGAATATTATTAAACAGCCATGAGATTATTCATGCATCGGCAAAAGTGAGGATTGATAAAATAGATAACCAGGGAATTGTAAATACAGAAACGGGGTTAAGAACGCACCAGTTGCGGATTATAAAAAGATATTTTGAACAGCAGCAATAAATTGCTTCATCCATCATTTGCAGCACTATTATTTTTAATTATTTTGTCCGAAGTTTCAACAGTAGTAGTATCTTTTTTTTCTTTATCAAAAAAAAGCATTTTAACCGCAATGATGATCATGAGGGAGGCGAATATTTTTTTTACAGTTTCTTGCGAAAGCGTTAAAGCAAACTTGCTGCCAAAATAACTGCCCACTAAAAAGCCGATGGCCAACAGCCCTACTACTTTATAATCTACATGTCCTTGTTTATAATATTGCAACACACCTAAAATGCCCACCGGTAACATTATTAAACCAAGTGAAGTGCCCTGTGCAGTTTTTTGGCTTAAGCCAATAAAATACACCAATGCAGGCACAATAATAATGCCACCGCCTACGCCAACCAATCCACCTAAAATGCCGGCTGCTATCCCAATTAATATTACAATGAGAATAATTTGTGTGTCCATTTTATTTTTTTTGTTTAAACTCATTTGGGAAAAGTAGTTTTGTATAATGCAATTGCCTCTTCAATAACTTTATACGCTGCAATTTTATTTTGAAAATCGTCTATCTCTACAACTTTATCTTCTAAAACTTTATAATTTTCAAAATAATTTCGCAACACTGCTATAAAATGCTTGGGTAAATCGTGTACATCTGTAATGTAATTTACACCCGGATCTTTGGTGGCTACCGCAATTATTTTATCATCTTTTTCACCATTGTCAATCATCTGCATATTTCCAATCACCGTAGCTTCTACCAGGCAAAGCGATTGAATACTTTCGCTGCACATTACTAAAATATCAAGCGGATCGCCATCTTCGCCTAACGTTTGTGGAATAAAACCATAATTTACCGGGTAATGAAAAGAAGAATAAATTACCCTGTCTAATTTTAATAAACCGGTATTTTTATCAATCTCGTATTTGGCACGGCTGCCTTGAGGAATTTCAATTAAGCCATTTACTGTTTGCGGCGCTTTATGGCCGTAATGTGCGCCATGCCATGGATGAAGGACATACATATTTTAGATTTTTAATTTTTACGTTAAATTATTTAGGCCCTGATGTAATAAATCCCAGCCATACCGCAACCATACTAAATACAATGCTTGCCATAATGTACAGTAAAGCCGTTACATATTTTTCACTTTGCAACAGTGATAAATTTTCATACGAAAATGCAGAGAATGTGGTAAAGCCCCCACAAACACCGGTGGCCAAAAAAAGTTTCCAGTTGTTTAAAAATTGGTCGTCTCTTAAACTGGTGGCCATAACAAGGCCAATAATAAAACTGCCCAAAATATTTACTGCAAGCGTTGCCCAGGGAAATTGTTTGGTATTGATCAATACATAAAATGCATAACGCATTACTGAACCTGCGGCACCACCTAAACCTACTAAAAGAAAATTTTTTAACATGCCTGCTTACTGGTTTTTTATAAAAGTATATTTTAAATCAACGGTCCATTGCCCATTGCGTCGTAACAATTTTAAATCGTTAACTGTTTCTTTTTTGTAAGTATTGCTGTAATTGATGATGGTAGTGCTGTCGTTCACTCCATTTAAGGTGTTGATGATGATGTCAGCTTTTTTATAATTCTCCAGTTCGGCAGCAGCCATGGTTTGATACTGTTGTTGAAAACTTTTAAAATACTGCTGGTTTACTTCATCGGGTAAAAGATATTTTTCTGCAGTTTTAAAATCATTATCCAGCACCGATCTTATAAAAGTGGTGGCTATATCAGTTGCCGTTACCGGATTTTTTTTAACGGCATCGCCGCAGGATAAAAATGTGATTAGTAGTATTGAGGCGTAAATAAATTTTTTAATCATGTTTAAAGTTAAACATCTTTGGCATATGCTAATAAAAAATGCATCCTCATTTTAAGGATGCCTTTTAAAATATTTGTTACGCTTATTGTTTTTGCTCCATTTTTTTCAGGGCTTCTTCCATTTTCTTTATCATGTCAGGATTTTTCTTTTGTACTTCTTTTAATTTTTCTAAACCTTCGTTCATTATTTTTTGCAGCGAATCGGTATTGATATTTTGCAGTTGTTCCATGCCCTTTTTTAAACTGTCGGCAATATTTATATTCGGATCATTCATATCACCGTCTTTACCAGCCATATTCATGCCCGTTGAAGTTAACGATACCTTCCAGGTGCCATCTTCTTTAATTAATTTAAAAGGCTGGGTGGTAGTTTTTGCATCCTGGGTTATGGCCACATTCACGGTGGCGTTATCGCCATCTATTTTTTCATCCTTTATATCAAAACTTACGTTTTTGGATTGATCCATAAATTTTTTTCTCATTTCTTCCTGTATATTTTTGCCCTGGCCAAAAGTATTGCCCATTTTTTCTGCAAACTCCAAAAGCGAAACATCCGATTTTGTAATTAATTTTTTTAAGCCTTGAATGTCTCCTTTTTTTAAGGTTTCAATAAAAGCGGTAACCGTGGCTTTTGGGCTTCCGGTATTGGTGCTGCAGCCAAATAATAAAACGGTAAGGGTGCAGCAGATAAAAATATTTTTCATAATTTTTTTGTTTAAAAGTATTACAATTAATTGAAAAATAAAACAGCTCGATTTTTATAAAAAAATGAGGCAGCTTTTAAACTGCCTCATTTATATATAAAGGGTTAGTAAGCCCGATATTAAAATTCAAATCTAATTATTCTTTTTCATTTCCACTTCAGTTTTTGCAGCATCATCTTTATTGTATGCCTTAATAATTGATTTTACCAAACGGTGCCTTACCACATCTTCTTCATCCAGTTCGATATGTGCAATGCCATCAATGTTTTTTAAAATTCGTGTGGCTTTAAACAAACCGCTTTGTTGATTTTTAGGAAGATCAATTTGTGTTGGGTCACCCGTAATAATGGCTTTTGCATTGGGGCCAATACGGGTTAAAAACATTTTTATCTGCAGGTCGTTGGTGTTTTGTGCTTCGTCCAAAATTATAAAAGCATTATCAAGGGTACGTCCTCTCATATAAGCCAGCGGCGCAATTTCTATGGTACGGGTGCTCATGTAATAACCCAGTTTATCAGCTGGTATCATATCATCAAGTGCATCGTATAATGGCCGCAGGTACGGATCAATTTTTTCTTTTAAATCGCCGGGTAAAAAACCAAGGCTTTCACCGGCTTCAACCGCAGGGCGGGTTAAAATAATTTTTTTAACCGTTTTGTTTTTTAATGCCCTTACTGCCAATGCAACAGCCGTGTAAGTTTTACCGGTACCGGCAGGGCCAATGGCAAATAAAATATCATTTTTATCGCAGGCTTCCACCATGCGTTTTTGATTGCTGGTACGTGCCCTTACTGTTTTACCATTAGGGCCAAACACCAATACATCATTGGGGTTACGGTCCATAAAATTATCAATCACTTTTTCGTCGTCGCCGCCTAAAATTTGTTCAAAATAATTGGCACTCATATGGCCGTTACGTTCCAGGTATTGTAAGATGAGTTCAATCTTTTCTTTTGCACCTTCAATTTTTTCGGGAGCGCCGCTTAATTTTATTTGTGTGCCACGGCTCAGGATTTTTACGAGAGGGAATTTCTTTTTTAAGATGTCTAACTTTCCGTTGTTTACGCCAAAAAATTCAATGGGGTTAACGGTTTCAAGGTTAATAATAGTTTCTGTCAATTGTTTTCAGTTTTACGCACTGTTTCTGTTATTGTTCAAAAAAGTCCAATCAAACATAGCAGCACTTGTTTACAATAAATATTGTGTTGGTACTTCTAAACTTGCTTTTCAAATTTAATGAATATCAGTTAATAGATGACAAATTAATTTATCAACAGAATGTTAATATAAAAGAGGAGAGCAGGATTGTAAAATAACTTAGCAGTCAAATTTTATAGTTGCCCGTATTTTCCTTTGTAGTGACTGAGTAATAAAAAAAAATCTATTTTGTCTATATTCAATTCGTCAATTCTAATATCGGCTTCACGAATATTTTTATCCATATCATAATAATTAGTCAACCCTTAAAAACCCAATTTAAATTTAAAGGATTAATCTGGTAATAATATTTTGTTTCGATTAAGTGCAAAAGTGTTTTTAAAAAAC
>JAYURK010000231.1:0-7381 GCA_043756235.1 Ferruginibacter sp.
AATAGAATTACAAAAGTTTGTTACAAAATAATTAATAACCCTTCAACAGATTTCTCCTTTCGGTTGAAATGACAATACAAATTAATCTCCGCTTCAATCGTCTCAATTTCCCTTCCCTCTGGGATTCCTGCAAAGGAACGAACGTAGTTCAAGGATGGGCTTTTAGTTCCCCATCTCCTGCACCTTGGTCGGTTCCATATTCGCATTCCTCATGGCAATTGCCCTTACTGCATTGCCTGCAAAATCTTCAAAGGCTTTTTTGCTTATCGGTTCATCGCTCACCATCACGGGTACCCCAATATCTCCACCTTCACGTATGCTTTGCACAATAGGTATTTGTCCTAAAAAAGCAAGATCAAATTCATCGGCTAAATTTTTGCCGCCATCTTTTCCAAAAATAAAATATTTATTACCGGGCAATTCTTCCGGGGTAAAGTAACTCATGTTTTCTACCAAACCAATAACCGGCACTTTAAGTTGAGCCTGCCCGAACATAGCCACGCCTTTTTTAGCATCTGCCAGCGCCACCAATTGCGGTGTAGTTACAACAATAACTCCGGTAACCGGTACCGTTTGTACCACGGTTAAATGAATATCGCCGGTACCTGGTGGCATATCAATCACTAAATAATCCAGTTCGCCCCAATCTACTTCTGTTACAAACTGGCGTATGGCACTGCTTACCATTGGCCCACGCCAAACCACGGCCTGCTTTTCATCAATCAGCAAACCAATGCTCATTATTTTTATACCAAATTTTTCAATAGGTACAATCATGCCTTTGCCCGTACCATCATCTTTCATCAATGGTCTTTCGCCACGTATACCAAACATTATGTGCTGGCTGGGTCCGTAAATATCCGCATCCATCAATCCAACTTTTGCGCCACCAGCTGCTAATGCTAAAGCAAGGTTGGCACTCACTGTACTTTTTCCTACACCACCTTTACCACTCACAACTGCAATAATATTTTTTACGCCACCCAAAATGGTTTTAGCATCTTTTCTGTTGGTAGTAGTATTGGCTGTAAAATTTACGGTAACCACCGCATCTTTATTTACTAAAATTTTTACGGCATTTTCACTTGCCATACGCATCATATCCTTCATGGGGCAGGCAGGTGTGGTAAGCACAATAGTAAACGATACATTATTGCCATCAATAATAATATCTTTTATCATGTTCAGCGTTACCAGGTCTTTGCCCAGATCGGGTTCCTGCACATTACTCAACGCTTTTAGAATAGCTTCGTTTGTCATCGTTCAATTATTTGTTAAAAAGCCAATAGCCGTGCAAATTTAAACACTCATGGCTTTACTTTGTTTATTAATTAAGGAATGTTGTTATTTTTGGGGAACGGGCTTTGGAAATTATTGGGGGCATCCGGTTACCACTTGCCACAAGCAGTACTGATATTGCCTGCTATTACTTAACAAAGCCAAAGCATAAACTTTTATTGATGCGTAGATTTATACCTTTCTTTTTTATTTTATGTTGGATAAAACCTGTGCAATCTAATGCCCAGTTTGAATCTTTTAAAGATTCGGTGGTGCAATTATATGGATTGGTAATGACGGCCGACAGCCTTAGAGGTTTGGAAAGCGTAAGTGTGGTAGTTAAGGGCCAAAACCGCGGCACTGTTACAAATGATAAAGGTGTTTTTAGTATTGTTGTTTTAAAAGGTGATGAAATTGAATTCAGCAGTATAGGATTTAAAACCAAATCGGCTTTTATACCAAAAGATTTAAATGGCAACCAGCAAAGTATTATACAGTTAATGGTTAATGATACGGTATATCTTCCTGCAACAATTATTAAATCAAGAATATCCCGTGCACAATTTGAAAGAGATTTTATTAACACCCCTGTGGCCGATGATTACATAACTATTGCCCGTAAAAATAATGATGCCGCCACCAGGCGCATACTTGCCGCAAACTTACCCAGCGATGGCAGGGAAGCTAGCAACCAATTTTTACGCCAGGCGGGTACCAAGGCTTATTATGCCGGGCAAACCCCTCCCCAAAATATTTTTAATCCCTTTGCCTGGGCCGAATTTATTAAAGCCTGGAAGAGAGGTGATTTTAAAAAGAAAAAATAACCCCCATCTTTTAAAAAATAAAAGAGAAATTACAACATTCAAAAAAACTGCATTGGGTATTTCAAAAACATCAGTCACATTAAATAATGCTAAAGGCAAACCAATTTTTCTTACCGGCTTTATGGGAAGCGGCAAAACGCATTGGGGTAAACTTTGGGCTGCAGCAAGTGCACTGAAGTTTTTTGACCTTGATGAAATGATTGAGGCTAAAGAAAAAAGATCCATAAAAACAATTTTTGATGCTGAGGGTGAAAATTATTTCAGGCAGCTGGAAACCGAAATGTTATATACCTTTTTAACAAAACAACATTGCATTGTGGCCTGTGGTGGCGGCACGCCCTGCTATAATAATAATATGCAATGGATGAACCAAATTGGTACTACTGTTTATTTTAAAGCCACTGCAAACGATATTTTTAAAAGGTTAATTACAGAGCAGGAAAAAAGACCGTTGATCAATAATTTGCCACCGGCTGAATTATTAAAGGTTATTGAAAATAAATTAAAGGAACGAGCATCTTATTATACACAGGCTACTATAATTTTGCCAGTTAATACGGTTACCACTGATACCATTAATACTATACTAAAAAATGCATAAAAATTTTTTAATCGCCGGGGCGGTGTTTGCGGCCATAGCAGTTATAGCGGGTGCTTTTGGCGCTCACTTTTTAAAAGCAAGGTTAACTGCCGATAGCCTGCAGGTGTTTGAAACGGCGGTACGCTACCAGTTTTACCATGCATTTGCTTTGCTGGCAACGGGCATTTTGTATAAAGAATTTTCGAAAAAATTATTAAAGTGGTCAGGAACACTTTTTATTGCGGGCATTTTTTTATTCAGTGGTTCGCTGTATATTTTATGCACTGGAACTTCTTTTAAATGGATTGGGGCAATTACACCTTTTGGGGGATTATGTTTTATTATGGGCTGGTTGTTTATGGTTGTAGCTTTTATTAAGCAAAATTAGTATCCGTTATCACCCGGTGCAGCGTAATTAAAGTGCCATTTTTATTTTCTATTGAAAAAGCAATACCAATATCACTCATCCGTTTCTTCATATTTTTTAAACCATTACCAAACTGCCGTATTTTTTCAAAATCTATTCCTTTACCATTATCCTGTATAAAAAGTTTTAGTCCGTCGGGTACCCTTTGCAGTGTAATGGAAACTTCAGTGGCACCGGAATGTTTTAAAACATTATTTAATGCTTCTTTTACTACTAAAAAAACATTTCTTCTAATGGTACCGCTTACTACAATATTGGGTAAATCTTCCGGAATAATTATGGTGCAGTTAACCCCTGTATTTTCGAAATATTCCAGTGAATAGCTGCGGATATAAGCAATCATATTGCCCAGCGAATCGTTGCTGCTGCTCATACTCCAGATGATGGCATTCATCTTATTTAATAATTCGTTGGCGGAGGATGATATTTTTTCAATTTCCGGAATAGGTTTATCGCCAATCCTCCTTTTTGCCAGTTCACTGTATAATCTAATAGTGGTCATACCGGCTCCAAGATCATCATGCATATCGGCACTTATGCGATTGCGCTCTTCCTGTTGGGCTTTTATTATGGCCAGCTGGTTTTCAAATTCTTTTTTTTCCACATCCAGTTTTAAAGATTCCTGTTCTTTAGTGCGTAAAACCAATTCGTTACGGTTTTTATAGGTTAACCCCAGCAGAAAAAAAGACATGGCAAACACCAGCCCTACTTCATGATAAAATAACGCTGCAGTAAAAAGCCCGGCCGGTGGTAGCTTTAACAGGATTATTGCCAGCGAAATACCTGAAAATAGTATGGCAAAAGCTGATCCGATAGCCAGGTATATCATCAGCCGTTCTTTTTGTTTAAAAGCCACCACAATAAATAATATGCCAATACCCAAAACAATAAACTTCATAGCATTTTCTAAAAAACTTTCAAACAAATACCAACCGGTTAAATAATGTATCAGCGTAAAACCAAGTAACAGAAAAAGCAAAAACCATTCAGCAGTTTTAAAAGTACTGTCCAGCCCAGGATATTTATTTTTGGTGTTTAAAAAATAACGTGAAAAAGACAAGTAAAAAACGTTGCCTACAATTAATAAAAAAAGATCAAAATAACCATTAAAAAAACTGGTAAAATTACCGGTGTAATTGCGGGTAGCTGCATAAAAGAAAACTAAAAAAAAGGTGGGCAATGCATAACCAATATAATATAAAAATTCTTTTTTACGGGTTAACGCATAATTTACCAGAGTAAACAGTATAAGCATAAGCAGCATGCCGCTAAATACAAAGCCCATCGTTTTTAGGTCATCGCTTTTAAGCCGCAATGTTTTTTTATAGGTCTGAATATAATCTTTACGTATTATTTGCGGCTTTACATAATTGTAATTTTGCCTGCAAAAAACCAGTCGTGCAATAAAGTTGGCGCTGTCGTTGGCGGCTAAAGGTATGGTGCAAAAACCACTGTTGGTGCCGTTGCCGGCGTAAGTTAACGTGTCGCCATTTTTTTTATACAACTCTATTTTCTCAAATAATACTCCCGGAAAAAAATATACCGTATCAGCGGTGCTACTGCTGTTACTAATACCAAATTGTAAATAAGTTGGTTTTGAAATCAGGTGCGGCGGAATTCTATCTTTAAAAGTAAATTCATCAAAAGGAATAAATGCCTGGCTGGTAATATTTTTTAGGTTGGCGGTATTTTTAGTATCCACAAAAATGGATGTTTGCGCTGTAGTTATTGCAGAATCTCTTATAGCATTGCTGTTTATATAAAGGGTACGCAAACCGGGTTGCGAAAATCCGCAGGCACATAAAAAAGTATAAACCAGTATGATAACTGTTTTTCTCAGCGCAAATAGTTTAAGCCAAACTTACAATAAAATATTCACACCAAATAATGCCGCTGCATGCATATTCTGTTTTTGCAGTAATGGATTTCTTTATCTTTGTTGCTAATGGCAAGTAAATCAAAAACGGTAAAAACAAAGGCTGCAAACCCGGCACAATTAAAGCAGGAGAAAGAAGAGCCTGTAGCAGTTAAGCAACTTTTACAGGACGAACGTACCCATAAAATTGCAGGCAGCATTTTATTGCTTATCGCCATTTTGCTTTTTGTGGCATTTACTTCGTATTTATTTACCTGGGCCGAAGACCAGGATAAATTTAGCTACCGTATGTTGCTGGCCAACGATATTAAAGTGCAAAACCTGTTAGGTAGTTTTGGCGCATTTATTTCAGAAGTTTTTGTACGCAAAGGATTTGGTATTGCCAGTTACCTTATTTGTACTTTCTTTTTTGTGATGGGAGTTAATTTATTTTTTGGCAAAAAAATTTTTTCTATTGCAAGAAATTTAAAATACCTGGTGGTGGGGCTGCCCGTAATTAGTGTGTCGGCCGCAGTTATATTTAATGGTCATGTTTTTCCATGGGGTGGCGCTGCTGGCGATATGACAAGGGACTGGATGTATAAAACAATTGGCCAGGTGGGTACTATTGGTGTTTTAGCAGTAGCGGTGCTATCCTACATCATATGGCGTTTTAACCCGGTATTTGCTTTGCCGGGTAAAAAAGATTTTATGGCAGCACCAGTTACTGATACCCCACTGGCCCAAGCGGAAGAAGCAGATGAAAATGAAGAAGACCCAGCAGAAGATGCCGGCATTAAAATTAATTCGCTTAAAGGCGAAGGCGGTGTACTGGTACTGGCGCCGCTGGAAAACACTTTGCTTAACCATGAAATTACACTTATTGAAAAAGAAGAAAATCTTAGCAGCAGCACAGAAATAAATGATATTAAACCAATACAGCCTGAAGAAGCTATAGTGCCTTTTGTACCGCTGCCAAAAGTAAAAGAAAAAAATATTACTCCCCTGGAGCTGGAAATAAAAACGGTGCCCGAAAAAATTGATGAAGAAGAAGAACTGTTAATTATAAACGCTAAACTTCCCAATGCAAAACCTTATGATCCTATTTTAGATTTACGGGATTATAAATATCCCACACTCGATCTTTTGGAAAATCATGGCAGCGAAAAAATAGTGCAGGATGCCAATGAACTGGAAAATAATAAAAACCAGATCATCAACACCCTTAAAAATTACGATATTAATATTCAGAAAATTTCAGCAACAGTTGGGCCTACAGTAACACTTTACGAAATTATTCCCGCCGCCGGTGTACGCATATCCAGAATAAAAAATTTAGAAGATGATATTGCGTTAAGCCTTGCGGCACTCGGCATCCGCATTATTGCACCCATACCCGGTAAAGGAACTATTGGTATAGAAGTACCCAATGCCCGGAAAACGGTGGTAAGCATGAAAACACTTTTGGCATCCGAAAAATTTCAGAACAATAATTTTTCTTTACCCATTGCCATTGGTAAAAAAATTGATAACGAAAATTTCATTGTCGATCTTACCAGCATGCCGCATTTGTTAATGGCGGGTGCAACAGGGCAGGGTAAATCAGTAGGGTTAAATGCCATTCTTGTTTCTTTGTTATATAAAAAACATCCATCGCAATTAAAATTTGTTTTGGTAGATCCTAAAAAAGTAGAGCTGAGTATTTATAAAGCCATAGAAAAACATTTTTTAGCAAAACTGCCCGGCGAAGAAGATGCCATCATCACCGATACTAAAAAAGTGGTACACACTTTAAATGCATTGTGTATAGAAATGGATAACCGCTACGATCTCTTAAAAGAAGCCGGTTGCAGAAATATAAGAGAGTACAACGAAAAATTTGTTGCCCGAAAATTAAATCCCGAAAAAGGCCACCAGTTTTTACCTTTTATTGTTTTGGTTGTGGATGAATTTGCCGATTTAATTATGACGGCGGGTAAAGAAGTAGAAATGCCGATTGCACGTTTGGCACAGCTGGCAAGGGCAGTAGGTATTCATTTAATAATTGCCACACAAAGGCCATCGGTAAATATTATTACAGGTACCATTAAAGCCAATTTTCCGGCACGTATTGCTTTTAAAGTAAGCAGTAAAATTGACAGTCGAACTATTTTAGATGCCGGCGGTGCCGAGCAATTGATTGGTAAAGGCGATATGCTTATCAGTTATAATGGCGAACTGGTGCGGTTGCAATGTGCTTTTGTTGACACACCCGAAGTAGATAAAATTGTTGATTTTATTGGAGAACAAAGAGGTTATCCGCAGGCATTTTTATTGCCGGAATATATTGATGAAAAAGAACTGGAAGCAAAAGGTGCCGACTTAACCGACCGGGATTCTTTATTTGAAGATGCCGCAAGATTAATTGTGGCCAGCCA
>JAYURK010000232.1:0-23430 GCA_043756235.1 Ferruginibacter sp.
GACTGCCGTAAAGCATTAACTGAAAGCAACGGCGATTTTGAAGCAGCTATTGACTGGTTGCGTAAACAGGGCCAAAAGGTGGCGGCTAAACGCAGCGACAGAGAAGCTAAAGAAGGTGTGGTAATTGCACAAACTACTGCCGATAATAAAAGCGGTATTGTATTATGTGTAAGTGCCGAAACAGATTTTGTAAGTTTAAATGCAGAGTTTGTTGCCTTTGTAAAAGCTATTGCAGATGCAGCCATCAGCAGCAACGTAAACAGCGTGGCAGAATTAAATGAAGTAACTGTAAACAACCAAAAAGTTGCCGATTTGGTGAATGATAAATTAGCTGCTATTGGCGAAAAAATTGCCATCACCCGTTTTGAAAGAATAAATGCGGAATATGTGGCTTCCTACATTCATGGTGCAAACCGTATGGGTGTATTAGCTGGTTTTAATAAAGTGGCAACAGAAGCTGGTAAAGATATTGCGATGCAAATTGCAGCAATGAATCCGCTGGCAATTGACGAAACTTCTATACCTGCAGAAACAATTGCACGTGAAAGAGAAATTGCAATTGAACAAATTAAAGCAGAAGGCAAACCGGCTGAAATGGCTGAAAAAATTGCTGTTGGTAAAGTAAATAAATTTTTAAAAGATAATACTTTATTGCACCAGCCATTTGTAAAAGATAACGGCAAAAGTGTTGCTGATTATTTAAAAAGTGTAGATGCAGATTTAAAATTAGTAGAATTTAAAAGAGTAGCCTTAGGTTAATTACTATAGCTAACATTATATAAAGGTTGTTTCATATTAAATGAAACAACCTTTTTTATTTTACCCCATTGCTGGGAAAAATTTATCCCGGATATATGGTGTGTTTTTTAATACCTGTGGTATGTGCAGCAAATTTTACACAATACACCGGTATGGTTTAACAAATATGCTCGTGTTGCAGTAAAATTTAATTGGCATGTGTTTTTCACTGTTCTGATATAATAAAATAATTAAAAACATTTTTATGGAACATAATTTAAACAATGCCGAAGCAATAACAAAACTAAAAGAGCTGGCAACGGATATAGATATTGCACTTTTTTGTACAAATTTAAAAACCAACGATGGCGCCACCAGCAGGCCCATGAGTACGCAGGGTGTAGATGAAGATGGCACACTCTGGTTTTTTAGTGCAGCAGACAGCGATAAAAATAATGAGATTTTACAGGATAAAAATGTGGAGCTTTTTTACAGCAACCCCGGTAATATGAATTTTATGGTGGTTAATGGAACCGCAGAAATTTTATTTGATAAAAATAAAATTGATGAACTGTGGTCGCCGCTGGTAAAAACATGGTTCCAGGGTGGTAAGGACGACCCGAATTTATCACTGATAAAAGTTACACCGGATACTGCTTATTACTGGGATACCAAAGGCAGCAGGATGATCAACTTTTTTAAAATGATTGCTTCAATTGCCACGGGTAAAACTTTGGTTGATGCGGAGGAAGGAGCATTAAATGTAAAATAAAATCTCACTTTTAATTCTTCAAAATAAAAAAGGTTATTTCAAAAATGTTGAAATAACCTTTTTTATATAAATAAGTTTTGCTGTTTAATTCACTTTCTCCAGGTTAAGCGAAACGGTTTTTTCTTTAGCATTATATTTCATAATTAATACTGTACCGGGTTTACCCCTTATAATATGATAGCTTACTTTTTTTTCTTTCACCAGATCAAATCTTTTTTGTGTAAAACCTTTTTTAGGATCGATAGTGATCGCTACAGTGCCATATCTTTCTTCTCCAAAAGATCCACTGGCCAAAACAGTTTGTTTTTGCCCGTCCATGCCTTCATCTGTATACATGTACCCAAATGCATTCATATAAACCAACCATCTTGCCATCAGGCCAATTGACATTCCTTCGCTAACAATTGGAAAACGTTCTTTATCCTTTTCTATTTTTTCAAGCGATTTTGGTTTTAAAGTATTATCAATCCTTAATAAAAACATATCATCAATAGTTGCCTGTGCTGCAGCCGTACTGCTGTTTCTGCTTAAAAGCCTTGAAGCTACTCCCAATGCACTAACTGTTTTTCTAAAAAACTCTCCTACTAAAACCATACTACCATCCGGCATCATACAAATATTATGAGCCTGAATATATCCATCCTCTGATTTACTTTCGGTTTTCATCTCCAGAACATTTGACAGATCATTTTGATAGCTGAAGTCTTTTAATAATTTTATATCACCTGTAACATCATTTAACTCTCCAATGCTAAAGCCTATCGGTTTGGCTTTATAAAATTTATCGCCTGCATCATACATGGTTGAAACAATTTTTAATTTGCCGTCCGAAGCATTTTTAATAAGCATTGGTTCTAAAGCCAGGTCTTTTACTTTCATCGATTTTTTAAACAATTCTTTTCCGTTCTCGGTACTTATTCCCACCAAAAAAACATCGGCATCGGCAGTCATAATGCTGGCTCTTTCAATTTGATAAAACAACAGGGTATTTGGTGTGGCTGATACTAAATAAATATCATAACGGTCTCCCTTTTCTGCAGTAATACTTTTTTCCCATTTCAACTTTCCCTTAGTGTCTATCATTTGCATATCAACACCACCAGTTTTTGCTTTAAGCTGATAAATACAGATAAATCCTTTTCCCTCTACATTGGTGGTGCCTTCATAGGTATTTTCCATTTGATCGGCCATTGCTGCACCAAACATTCCTTTTTTAGCTTTTTCAGGATCGTAAGGTACCATGCCTGTTTCCTTGCCTTTTAAATCATAAATTTTTACAAATCTTGCATAGCCATCTTTTTTATCACTGTCGTAAAAACTTAATAATATCTGGTTAGATTCATAAACAGCCTTTCTTAATATTAAATCTTTGGCGCCCTCAAATTCATTGTTGCCAATAGGTTTTAAATTTTCATCTAAAATCTCTAACCGGTACAATGATGATTTTTTCATTTTGTCAATTTTGTAAAAAAGCGCATAACCCACAATTTGGTTATTGTTCCTGATGGCAACAGAGCTTTGAAGGTTTACCTCTATTACATTCTCTAACAATTTGCTTTGGGCAAAAGTGGCGCCGGCTGTAAATAAAAAAATTACTACAGCAATTAATTTTAGTTTTTTCATTTTTTTGTTATTAAGTAATTGTATTTACTGTTTGGGTATTTATTTTTAAAGTTATCATAAGCAGGTGAAGCATCTTTCATTTTTACCTGTGTGTTGTACATCATATTGGCAAAGTCAAAATCTTCTGCGGTATTAGCACTATTGTTTTTTAAAAAATATATTGCCATTTTTTCCAAATCTCCGGTACTGCAATCAAATAAAAAATCCTGCAGTTCTTTTAAATTGCTGCCGGCGCTGGCCGCAGCATTTGCGGCATTAAATCTTTCCAGGTTTTTATCTTTATAATAAAGTTTAGAAAAGCACAGGGATAAAAAGTTGTAGTACACAGTTGGGTTATATTTATTTTGCAAAGCAAAAATTGACAGGTGCATACATAAACCCAGGTTGTTACTTTCATACAGGTATCTTACCAGCTCCTGAAGCGCTCTTTCTTTAAAAGGCTTATAAATATTATTTAACGCTGTACAGCAAACTACTGCAGGCGGGGGCTTATTACCAGTTATAAAACCATACCGTTTAGCACAGTCAGGATGGGTTTTTATGGAGTCCGTATCTTTATCTGCATTCATGGTTACCTTCATTGCAGAAAGGCCATTGTATTTGGTTTTTTTATTAAAATAACCGGCATCAATTTGTGCGGCAGTAAAAAAATCTTTTACAGCATACAGTTTATCCGACGAAAATAATTGTTCTACCTTATCCAGTTTTAGTAAAACCATTGCAGCAGTTGTTGTATTATACTGTGCATTTTTTATCAGCGTTATCCCTAAGCTGTCTGCCTCACTTTCCCTGTAAGTACTGTGTTTGCCGCTTTCAACGTTAAGGCCTTTCATTAATTTTCTGTAGCGTTCAAATCTGCCGTAATCAGCCTTTTTTATTTTCTTCAGTTCTTCGGTAAACTCATCCGAGGTTAGCATAGTAATGCTTTGCTTCAATTTGTTGTCGGAATGATTTAATAACTGGTGGGCCACTTCATGCGCAATAACAAAAGCCAGTTCATCTTCATTATCAATCCATAAAAACAATCCTAAATTCAGCATGATAGTACCCTCGCCATAGCAGGCCGCATTGGCAACAACCGAACGGTTGAGGTACAGCTGTACAGTATCAAACTTAAATTTTTTATTGGCGGCGGTTATTTTTTTTAAAACTGCATTGCACCTGTTTAATAAAAAGGTATCGTTCACCAACTCATTATTTTCAAAAGCATCCAGTAAATCTTTATTACGCCCTTTTAAAATTTCTTCGTACCAGGCCTGTGCCGGTTTATCGGGATAATTTTTTGGAACCTTGTATTTTTTTAACTGGGCTATTTTATCTGTATAACTGGTTGAGCTGAGCACAGAAAAATTATTATCGGTTTGTGCATTTACAGCAATAGCACAAACAACACATAAAAATGCAAGAAAGATCTTTTGGTAAGCAGTTGGCAAGGATAGTTGCATTTGTTTAAAGGGAATACAGTTTTGAATAGTGAAAGTAATATAATTTAATAATTCAACAATTATTTTTTTTAGGAATATGTATTTATCAACGAATTATTTGCTGACATATTGCAACGGTTACAAAATTGAGGGAAGAATTGTTGGATAGTATGAGCAGATAGTGCGTAAAAGTGTAAAGTCCTATTGATACACTAACGCCTCCCACAAAATTTCCACCGGATGTTTCGCCTTTGCACCTGTACCATCTTTTATTTGATGCCGGCAACTTGTACCCGGTGCTGCTATGATAGTTTCGGCAGCAGCATTACGTACTGCAGTAAGCAAACTAACTCCCCAGTTTGTTTACTTGATTTGTGCCAATTCTAATTGAAGTGCACATTGGTAATTTGGAAATTGTTTTGTAAAAAATATTTATATATACTTGTATCTAAAAGATAAAATATAAATTGCCAGCAAAGTTGGAGCTGGATTGTTTAATGAAAGGCGCTCACCATTATCAATATTTTTTCTTTTAAGCCATGGTTAAAAGTATATCGATTGATTGAGTGTAACAGTTTGGCTCTATAAAACGTAGCATACAAAATAATAAATATGAAAAAAAATATACTGCCATTATTTTTATTAATACAAAATATTGTAAGTGCTCAAGAGTTGAGTGTAAGGGAGGTGAAAAAGTATTACGCTCAACTTGAAAAAATTGTACAAAAAAATTCTATTGTAGCCGATCAAATTAATTTTGATTCTTTACAAACAGTATTTGAAAATAAAGTTGATAGTTTTAAAAGCTTTACTAAAGTTGGTACCTATTTCATAAAAGCATTGCAAAAAGCAGGGGATTGGCATTCATTTTATTTCCCAAAATCTTTTCAAGATAAACAAAATGAAAAGCAGGAAAAAAACCTTACTATTAAAAGCAGCTATATGCAAAACGGTATTGGTTATGTTAATGTGCCTACTTGTTTTACAACTGATCCGGCTGTTGTAAAAGAATATGCTTTACAAGTACGGGAAGCTATTGTAAATTTAGATAGCGAACATGTTATTAAAAATTGGATTGTGGATTTGAGAGACAATAGTGGCGGAGCAATGTGGCCCATGTTAGAAGGGCTGCTGCCGCTTTTAGGAGAAGGTAACTTTGGCTATTTTTATAACCCAGGTTATAATACTGAATCTAATTGGTTACAAACAAGTAGAAACACATCAACTGGTTTAGGTATTTATGAGTGTAAAATTAAAGACTTTAAGATTGCATTATTAATTGGTGCCAAAACCGGCAGTAGTGGTGAAATGACAGCAATTAGTTTTATGGGTAAATCTAATGTTAAATTTTTTGGGCAGTCATCAGCCGGAGCTACTACTGCAAACCATACATTTGTTTTAAAAAATGGAGATATGCTTTTACTGGCAAGCGGATATTGCATGGACAGGAATAAAAAAACTTATACCGGCAAGCTTATACCCGATGTAATAGTGGAAGAAAATAATAAAGATGACAATGTTACTGTAGAAACAGCGAAAAAGTGGTTAAATGAAAACTAAGCAACATCCTTTTGTAAAGGAATAAAAATTTACACTAACGCCTCCCACAAAATTTCCACCGGATGTTTCGCCTTTGCACCTGTACCATCTTTAATTTGATGACGGCAACTGGTACCCGGTGCTGCTATGATAGTTTCTTTATCTGCATTACGTACCGCAGGAAATAAAACCAACTCGCCAATTTGCATACTTAAATCGTAATGTTCTTTTTCGTAACCGAAACTGCCGGCCATACCACAGCAACCACTGAGTATAGTTTCAACAGAATAATTTTTTGGTATAGATAAAATGGCAGCAGTATCACTTAATGCACTCAAAGCTTTTTGCTGGCAATGGCCGTGCAATTTTATTTTTTTTGTAGCAGACGAAAATAATGATACATCAATTTTGCCTGCAGCAAATTCACGGGCAATAAATTCATCGATGTAAAAAATAGTTGCGCTTAATGCTTTTGCTTTAGTAAGATTTTCATCTGTTGCCAAATCAATATACTCATCTCTAAAAGTTAAAATAGCCGAAGGCTCAATACCAATCATTGGTGTTTTGTCAGTAACAACATCATGCAGCAATTCAATATTCTTATTAATTATTTTTTTTGCTTTACGTACCAGACCTTTACTTAACCAGGTGCGGCCACTTTCTACATGCGTGGGAATAATAACTTCGTAGCCTAATTTCTCTAATAATAAAATTGACTTAATACCAATTTCGGTGTCGTTGTAATTGGTGAACTCATCACAGAAGAGAAATACACCCCTATCCCCTAAAGGGGGACTGATGATGTTTTGCTTTTTATGCTTTTTGTACCAAGATGATAGTGTTGAAGTGTGCATGGTGGGCATGCTACGCTTTGTGGCAAAGCCCGATAATTTTTTTATTGTGCCACCAATTAATTTATTACTAACTGCAAAATTATATAAGCCAGGAACTAATGCACCTAATTTTGCCGATGCAGTAAAGTTGGCAATGAGTTTACTTCTAAAAGGAACACCATTAGCATCGTAATAGTGTTGTAAAAATTCTGCTTTTAATTTTGCTACATCTACATTACTGGGGCATTCGCTTTTACAACCTTTGCAACTTAAACACAAATCCATCACTTCATAAATCTCCTTATGATCAAAGCGATTTAGTTTGTCGCTGTTGGTTAAAAACTCCCGTAAAATATTTGCTCTTGCCCTTGTGGTATCTTTTTCATTTTTTGTAGCCATAAAAGATGGACACATGGTGCCACCACTTAATGCTGTTTTGCGGCAATCGCCGCTGCCATTGCATTGTTCTGCATGTTGCAATACATTTTGATTGTTAAAACGAAAATGTGTTTTAAACTCAGGCGTTTGTTGCCCCGGAATATAGCGCAGCATGGTATTCATGCCGGGTGTATCTACAATTTTATTAGGGTTGAAAATATTATTGGGGTCCCAGGCTTTTTTTATTTCTTTTAAAAGTGCGTAATTTTTTTCGCCTACCATTTGTTTAATAAATTCACCCCGCAATCGGCCATCGCCGTGCTCGCCACTTAAGGAGCCATCATATTTTTTTACCAGCGTTGCAATTTCTTCTGCTATTGTTCTAAATAAATTATTGCCTTCTATAGTTTTTAAATTGATGATGGGGCGTAAATGAATTTCGCCGCTGCCTGCATGGGCATAATGCACCGAGTATAAATTGTGCTTCTTCAGTATCTCATTAAAATCACGGATGTATGCCGGCAGGTCATTTACGTCAACTGCAGTATCTTCAATTACCGGTACCGCTTTGGCATCGCCGGGTAAATTGCTCAGTAATCCTAAACCTGCTTTACGCAGTGTCCATATTTTTTTACTGTCGGCACCAAACAGTAACGGAAAGTGATAGCCTAAATTTGCCGAACGCATTTCAGTTTCTACCTGTTGGGCAATTGCAATAATCTCTTCTTTATTTTCCCTGCAAAATTCAATTACTAAAATGGCACCGGGCTCACCTTTTACAAAAAATCGGTTTTTACTTTGTTCAATATTATCTTTTGTACATTCTAAAATATAATGGTCAATTAATTCGCTGGCACTGGGTTTATATTTTAAGGCAATTAAATTAGCCCTTAAACTTTCGTCGATAGAATTAAAGTGTACACAAAGCAAACCAGTTTCTTTTGGCGGCAGCGGTACTACATTCAATTTTATTTCTGTAAGAAAAGCCAGTGTACCTTCGCTGCCTGCAATTAATTTGCAAAAATTAAAATCGTGTCCACCTGCAGTAAAAGGAGCCGCTTCGGTTAATATATCAACTGCATATCCGGTGTTTCTTCTTTCTACCGATTTTTTTGGAAACTCTTTTTTTATTTCCTGCTGTGTTTCATAATTGCTTAATAAACTTCTTACCTTTTTATAAATAGCTGCTTCTAAAGTTTTGCCTTCGCATTTAATATGAAACTCATCAATGCTTACACTTTTAAATTCAGCTTCGCTGCCATCACTCAACAATGCTTTTACTGACAGCAGATGTTCTCTTGTACTTCTGTATACAACAGAATTACTTCCGCAGCTGTTATTGCCAACCATGCCGCCAATCATTGCACGGTTGGCAGTAGAAGTTTCGGGACCAAAAAATAAACCATGCGGCTTTAAAAACATATTCAGTTCATCTCGTATTACGCCGGGCTGTACCCTCACCCAATTTTCTGTTGTATTCAATTCAAGAATGGCAGTAAAATGTTTGGATACATCCACCACAATGCCATTACCTACTACCTGCCCGGCTAATGAGGTGCCGGCAGTACGTGGAATGATGGAAGTTTTATTTTGATGGGCAAATGCAATTAATTTTTTTAGATCATCAGTGTTTTTTGGAATTGCAACGGCTAAGGGCATTTCCCTGTAAGCACTGGCATCCGTAGCATAAAGCGTACGCATAGTTTTGTCAAAAAAAAGTTCACCAGTTAATTGTGTGGATAGTTGCTTTAAAGCTGTTGTCATTATAAAAGTTAAGAGCGTGGCAAAGATAGTTTATGGATAAATAAAACTTGCGCTCAAATTCAGTATAAAAAAAATAATTTTATCTTTATAAAATACAGTTGCACACCGATGAATGATTATCAAAAATATTTTGAAGCCAATAAAGATGGCTGGAATAAAAGAACGGCGGTTCATATAGCCTCTTCTTTTTATAATGTTGAAGCATTTAAAAAAGGCCAATCCAGTTTAAACAAAATTGAACTGGAAGAAGTAGGTAATGTAAAAGGAAAAACTTTATTGCACCTGCAATGCCATTTTGGTATGGATACTTTAAGTTGGGAAAGAGCAGGGGCAAAAGTTACCGGTATTGATTTAAGTGACGAGGCCATTAGCCTTGCAAAAGCATTAACGGATGAACTGCAATTGAATGCTGCATTTGTTTGTTGTAATGTGTACGATACCACAAAATTTGTTGAGGGGCTTTTTGATATTGTATTTACTTCTTACGGCACTATTGGCTGGCTGCCCGATTTAAAACCCTGGGCAAAAATGATTGCAGACAAATTAAAACCCGGCGGCTTTTTTTATATTGCCGATTTTCATCCCACTTTATGGATGCTGGACGATGACATGCAAAAATTAACCTACAGCTATTTTAATGATGCCGTAATTGTTACCGAGCAGGAAGGTACTTACACCGACAGAGCTGCGCCAATAAATTATACTGAGTACGGCTGGAACCATCCCTTTGCAGAAATTTTTGAAGCCCTGATTACTGCAGGCCTTCAAATTGAATTTTTACACGAATTTTCTTATTCCCCTTACGATTGTTTTGCCAATACTGAAAAAGGAGCAGATGGGATGTTTCGTTTTAAAGGCATGAACAATAAATTTCCGATGATGTATTCCATTAAGGCCATCAAAAAAAATTAAATACTTTTGAAGAATATTTTTTCAGCTGAATTATTACAAATTTTTTTACATGCACATTATTAAAAAATTGTGGTTACCTGTTTTATGCTGCTTTGTAACAGTTGCAGTTTTTGCTCAGCAGGCTAAACCTAAAGTGTTGAAGCCTGCAGTTAAACAAAATATTAATTACCCTAAATTAAAAGAAGAAATAAGAGGCCTTTATCTTGATGAAAAACATGCTGCTGTTATTGGCAAAGCCAATATTTACCTGGCAAAATTTGCAAAAGATACTGCAGTTAGTTTTCAAAAAGCCATCAGCCATATTTCTTTAAAACAATACACAGCAGGATTTAATGTGATAAAGAAATTTTATAATAATAATATCGACAGTGCTGCTAAATATATTGCCATCATTGCATTTTCGGTACCGCAAAAAGATATTTTAATATCGGGGATTGCTTGTGCAGATGAATCGATAAAATTATTACCCACTGCACCTTACGGATATTTTGTAAAAGGCGGTATATATTCCGACAGTGGTTACCACAGCAAGGCTTTACCTTTTATGGAAAAAATGTATACCGCCTGCCGCAACGATCAGGAAAAAATAATGTTTGGCTATTTTTATCCAAAGGAGTTGGCTTTAAATCAACAGCACACGGAAGCGCTTATTGTTATTAACGAGCTGTATTTAAAATATCCTAAACAAAAAGATATCATTTATAATTATGCAGCCATTTATATTTTAAACGAATCGTACTTTAAAGCGATTGAAAAATACGATGAACTTATAACTATGTTTCCCAGCCAAACAGTGTATAAATCTTTTAAAATAAATGCGCTGGGTGCAATGGGAAATAACCTGGCAGCCTGCAACCTTGCCGATTCCATAATTGCGATTGATGAGCAATACACGCCGCTTCGTTTTCAGCATAAATGTGCAGGGTATTTTGCAACGCCATCGGTTACTGATATGATTACCGCCACCTGGCAGGTAACCAGTTTTGGCGGAACTTATAATTTTACAGTTTCTTCAATTGCTGGTAATGCAAAAGATAGTTTGGCTTTTAATTGGTTGATGACAAACGGCCCCGGAATGAACGGTCATATTTTATTGAACGCTGCTGCACTTGATACGGCATCTGCTCAAAATAATTTTTTTGGTCCCGATTTAAAAAATGCGGTGCTTACCGATAAAACAACTATTTGGTTAAGCAGCACGGTATATAATAAACTGCTGAAAAATGGAACCTGTAAAATGGATGTTGGCGCAGGGCAGGAGTTATATAATGTAGTGGTAGATGACACCGGCAACAGGGATAAAGAAGCTTTTGATAAAACGGTGAACGTAAAAGGCGCACAAAAATATTTAAATACCCTACACATTACAAATAAAGAGGGCAGCAGGCAACTTTGGATTTTAAAAGATGCGCAAAACCCCCTGGTGGTAAAAATGGATATTGGTTTTTCACTTGAATTAAAAAGTATTGAGTAGCAATTTTATGTTTAGTTATTGAAATAACAGGGGCGGTACAGGTATTAAATATATCTTCGCAAAAATTTTATTTATGGCTCTTAAGTACAAGCGTATTTTGCTTAAACTTTCCGGAGAATCTTTAATGGGAAAAAGTAATGATGGATACGAACCATTAGATACTGAAATTATTGCCCAGTATGCAAGAGAAGTAAAAGAAATTATTGCAGCCGGTGCAGAAGTGGCAATTGTTATTGGTGGCGGCAATATTTATCGTGGTATGAACGAGGCCGAAACAGGTATTGAGAGAGCACATGGCGATTACATGGGTATGCTGGCCACCGTAATAAATGGTATGGCTTTACAGGCCGGATTAGAAAAAGCAGGCGTGTACACCCGATTGCAAAGTGCCATAAAAATGGAACAGATTGCCGAACCTTATATACGCCGCCGGGCCATGCGCCATTTAGAAAAAGGCCGTGTGGTAATTTTTGGTGCCGGCACGGGCAACCCCTATTTTACTACCGATACAGCAGGCTCACTAAGGGCAATAGAAATTAAAGCAGAAGTTATTTTAAAAGGTACAAGGGTAGATGGTATTTACACTGCCGACCCCGAGAAAGATAAAACTGCCACTAAATACGAAACCATTTCTTTTACCGACTGTATTCAAAAAAATTTAAAGGTAATGGATATGACAGCCTTTACACTTTGTATGGAAAATAAACTACCTATTATTGTTTTTGATATGAACAAGCCCGGCAATCTTTTAAAAGTTATTAATGGAGAACAGGTGGGAACGCTGGTAAGCTAGGAGGGTGGTGAATGGTGAATAGTGAATGGTGAATTGTGATTTTCGCTGCATTATTTTTAGGTAGAATAATAATATTGGTATTTTTATAAAAAAATTGTCCCGAATTACTCCGGGACAATTTTTTTGCAGTTTCAATAGAGTTTATAAAGTAGACAGGTATAATTTAATATCGGCCAAAGATGTTTTTACCGGCGCTAATGAAATTTTTAAATTATTTGTCGTGGTTACATTTACACCTGTGGTTATTGTTTCTTTTGCTAAAAAATAATCGTTACCCTGTTTAGAAAGTACCACAACAACTGCCAGTTTTCCATTAGGTATTTTAGTGCTTAAAAATCTTTTTTCCGGTACATCTGCATGCATTGCCATTACTGCATTAATATCTTTAAACACTAAAAAAGCAGTAGTGTTGGCATTGGTATAATTTGCAGGCAGGCTGGTACTTACGGTAGACCGGGTAATGCCTGTGGTATCATAAAAATAATCGCAGTTTATCCAGCGTAAATGATTGGTGGTAATATCGTAAAACTGCTGACCAGCATTTACAAAATTATTAATAGAGTCGGGTGCAGGCAACCAGTTAAAGCGTGCAGGCACAGTTTCATCTCCCACAAATAATTTCATTTGTACATTGGGTAATACATCCGCATAACGTATTTGTATTTTTGCATTGGGTGCCAGCAAAACGGGCTGGCCGTTTTTACTTAAGCTAATAAATAATTCCCCACCGCTTACCAGTACACGACCGTTTGATGAAGTTGGTTTATTCATCAGAACCATATCTCCTTTCTTTTTTATTAATAACACTTCTGCATACACTTTGCCGGTAATTGCCTGGCCTGTACTGCCCACGCAGCAATTGGGCGGAAAAGTAATTTGAACGCCATTGGTAGTAATTATGGTTACAGCATTTGCGCCAACTTCAAAACTGTCTTTTACAGGTTGCAGCAATAAAGTATTGTGTAAAGAAAATACAGGTGCAGTGGCGCTGATAGTATTATTCCATGCAGTATCTGCATTATTATTTTGCCCTGGATCGGGCACAAAAACATCGATATTTTTTTGGCAGGCATTTATTAAAAGTGCTGCACTGATTAAAAATATCGTTACTATTTTTTTATTCATTGTAATTTTTATTGTGGTTAGTTTAAATAAGATACCTTGAATTTTAATGATGCTGCCCGGACACTTAATCATTTATTGAATGGATATTTTACTATTGCAAATCGAGCCGTACACCAAATCTTAAACCGGCAGTATTATATTTTTGTTTAAAGGTTAACCGCTCATTACTCATGGGTGTAAGGTTATAGCGGAAATAGGGTTCTGCAAGCAGGTGCAATTTTTCGTTAAGTTTATAATACATGGATGCACCAGCCATAAAACCTAAACCTGTATTTGTTTTAAACTGGTAGGCCGAATTTGTTTTACCGGTGGTAATACTAACCGGCTGATAATTGGCATCTAACACTTCTCCTTTTTGCCAGCTGTAAACATTTACAATAACCCCTGCATTTATATTAGCATGAAATTTTCCGTTGCCCATTTCGTACCCAATTAATAAGGGCACATCAAAAGTTTTAAATTTATTGTAAGTGGTTTTATACCTTGTACCTGTAGTTACATAACTTCCGGTAGTGTCGCCATTGGCATCTATTATATAAGTTACCTGTACTAAGTTGCCCTGCACAAAAGAAAATTTCTCATTTATTTGGCTGTAGTTAACGCCGGTGCGTACACTCATGCCATTATTAAAAACCCGGGTGTACCGTAAGCCAGCGCTAAATGCCGATGAAAATTGAATGCTCTCTTTTCTTTTTTGTAAATATGCAGAATTGCCCGTATCACTTAAGTTACTAAAGGCAAAATCTGGTCCGCCATATACTTCCAGGTAAGTTTTATTACCTGCTGCATCTTTTTCTACATCTGGGCAACCGGGTAAATTGATATTGAATAAATTACGATTTAGCAATTTTGCCGGCTGCTTTTCAGCTGCAATTTTTTGTACATCATTAAATAATATCCTTTTTAAATAAACATCTTCAGTTGCTGCAGTTGCAGTGTATATTAAATTATTTGCTGCATTATCATTGTTGGCAGTAGTTATTTTATTTTTATGGTGTTTTGTATTTTCATCAAAATTGCGCTGGCCATAAAAAGTAAATGGAGTATAATTTCTTTTGTTCCCCAAACTATTTTTATTTGCTGTGGTTTGGTTAACAGCAACCGGATCGTTAGCATCATTTTTATTTAAAGCCTCTTCAATTATATTTTTGGTATCATTATTTTTTTCTTTTTCAATGGCAGAGCTATTTATAGCTGGTGTAATTTCAGCTGCATTTTTGGCGGGCACAGTTGCAGCAGTAAAATGTTGATTTTCCACTGCAGATTTGTGTAATAATAAATAAGCACCGGTACCGGTTGCTAAAAATAGTGCAGCCAGCAAAATCATATTGCGGCTGTTTAAAAAATTAAGCCAAAATCCCACGGGCTTTTTGCTTTCTCTTTGCTTAACAATATTTTCCCAAATGTGTGCAGGCACCTGTGGTTGGTAGTTTTTAAACTCCTCTTTTATATTGTTATCAAATAGCTGGTTATTATTCATACCGCAACTTTTTGTAATTGTAAAATTTGTTTTTGTAACATGTTTCGGGCTTTTACTAATTGGCTTCTGCTGGTGCCGGGTTGTATGTGCAGCATTGCGGCAATTTCTTCGTGCTGAAAACCTTCCAGTACAAACAAATTAAAAATCAACCGGTAGCCATCAGGCAAATTATTTATTAAGTCTAAAATTTCTTTTTGAGTAAGGTGTGCATAAGCGTGGGGTTCAATGGCGGTTTCGTCCCGGTCTTTAATGTCGTACCCCACCACTTCTTTTTCGTACCGGCGTAAACTGTATTTTTTTAGCGCAGTGTTTACCATAATCCTTCTTATCCATCCTTCAAAGCTGCCTTCAAATTTAAACTGGTGCATCTTATCAAAAATTTTAATAAAAGCATCCTGTAAAATATCTTCTGCATCGGCTGCATTACGGGCATAGCGGTTGCAAACCCCCAGCATGCGGCTGGCGTAACGGTTAAAAACCTCCCTTTGGCAGCTGTCTTCCTGCCTGATGCATCCTCGTATGAGTTCTTCTTCGGTCAAAATTTTTTTAAGTTAGCATGGGGCATTTTGTAAAAGATACCCGTGGGTTAAATTACGTTGCCTGTAAATTTTTATTGTACATAAGGTACAAAAAAGCACTGAATTTTTTGTTTTTGGATAGCAATTGGTATAATTTGAAAATTGTATAGAAATTTTTACCATGTTATCGGCCGATCAAATACAAGCAATACTGTTACAAAACCAAAGCCTGCAGGCCGAAGTGCAGGAGCTTAATGAAATATTGGCTATCAAAGATGAAGAGATGACGGAGCTGAGAAAAAAAGGGGATGAAAATGCAGCCTTAAGAAGTATGGTAGATATTCATTTGGAAGAATTGCAGTTTATGCAAAACCGGATAGGTAAACACCAGCAAAAAGCGGCGGGGGCCGAAGACCGGGAAATGGAATTGCACCAGGAGTTAACGCAAGCTGCAAAAGTACAACACCAGTACAACGATCTTTTAAGGCAATACACTTACATCAGCACCCAATTGGATGATGTACAGGAAGAACTTACTAAAGTAAAAAAGCGCAATGCTATGCTGCAGCAAATTGCGGTAAAAATTGGCGAAATGGAAAGCACGGTGGAAATGCTGGCCGAAGAAAAAGAACTGTTACAATATAAAATTACCGTGCTGGAAAAAACACATTCTGCCTGACCTACGCGGTACAACAGCCGCTGTTTAATGCCTGTTTATAACAAAAGCCTGAAGCTATTGCATTGCTGCAATAGTTTTTTTACTTTAACATGCTAAAACTTATAATCATGAATTTTCAAACTTTAAACAAACAGCGAAAATTTATTTTAATTGCAGCTGTTGCAGGTTTTATTGCCATGTTTTTACCCTGGATAAAAATTTCAATTTTTGGTTTTGCAGATTATGTTAACGGGATGCATGGCAGTGGCATTTTAGTATTTCTTTGTTTTATAGGCGCCGGTGTGGTGGCCTACCTGGGCAACCAGACCAAACCCTTAGAAAAATCTTTTTGGTTTATTGCCCTGATATGCGGTGCCGTTGCCACGCTGCTGATGTTATGGTTTTTAGTTGATGTTTCAGGAGGTTCTGGTATGTCTTTTTTGGGTATTGGTTTTTACATGGCCGCTTTAGCCGCAGCAGGCGTTTTATTATCGGCATATTTGTACCGCAGCCCAACAGACAGTATCAAGGGCGGCTTCGAGAGTCTTAAACAAGACATTGAGGAAAAGACAAAGGGAAATACACCGGCACCGTAATTTTTTTACGCTGATTTAAAAAAGCATCTATGATCTGGATGCTTTTTTATTACGCTTAAATGCAGGATGTTTGTAATAAAATTTTTAAGATGATAAATATAGCCGGTATACGTAATGAGTATAAGCAACAATCGCTTTTAGAAACTGATGTAGTGCAACACCCGATTGAGCAATTTGACAAATGGTGGGATGAAGCCATTAAAAGTGAAATAACAGAGGTAAATGCCATGACGCTTGCTACAGCAACTTCAGCCGGAATTCCGTCGGCAAGAATTGTTTTACTAAAAGGCTATGATAAAAACGGGTTTGTTTTTTTTACCAATTATCAAAGCCATAAAGGAAAAGAGATGGAACAAAACGCTAACGTATGTTTAGTGTTTTTTTGGGCAGCACTGGAAAGACAGGTTAGAATAAATGGCACCGTGGAAAAAATTAGTGCTGCAGAAAGCGACGCATATTTTATGAGCCGGCCTGCAGGCAGCCGCATTGGTGCATGGGCATCGCCACAGAGCACCGTAATTGCAACCAGGGCAATTATTGAAGAACGTTCGCAACAATATGAAAAGCAATACAGCGATGGCAATATACCAAGGCCGCCACATTGGGGCGGCTATTTAGTAAAACCGCACCAAATAGAATTTTGGCAGGGGCGCCCCAGCCGCTTACACGATCGCATTCAATACAGTTTGCATAATGGCAGTTGGAGTATTGAACGCCTGGCTCCTTAAAAAATTAATTAGGAATTTGAAATTAGGTTTGTATCAATCATTTCAACTATTGCAAAAATTCTATTTAATAATACTAGTGTCATATCAAGCCTATGCTGTCAAACCTCACAGGTTTATCTAAACCAGTTTGTATTATGAAAACTGTCATAAAACCTGTGAGGTTTATGCGCTGCTTCAAAGTTGACATAACACTAGTTCAATTAAAACGGTGTAACTGTTAACAAAACCTAATTTCAAATTCCCATTTTCAAATTACTTTTAATTAAGCTTTTTTTGCAGGCGCAACATTTTTCTTAGCAGGTTTTGCAGGCCTTGTTTTGCCAAAAGATCCTTTAGTAATTTTTCCTTTTTTTGTTTTTATATCTCCACGTCCCATAATTGATAGATTTTATTTTTATTAAATAATTTAAATTTTTATAAAAAAAGCAAGGTGCAAAGGCGCCTTGCTTTTTCACCTGCCTGCCGGCAGGCAGGTGTGTTTAATACAGCATTACATTTTAGCAGATAATTCTTTACCAGCCTTAAATTTAGCCACCTTTTTTGCTTTAATTTTAATTACAGCACCGGTTTGAGGATTGCGGCCATTACGAGCAGCTCTTTTTGATACGGAAAAAGTACCAAAACCCACTAAAGTAACTTTACCACCTTTTTTTAAAGTAACAGTAACTGCTTCTACAAAAGAATCTAAAGAAGCATTTGCCTGTGTTTTTGTAATGCCAGCGTCATCCGCAAGTTTCGAAATTAATTCTGCTTTGTTCATGATTATTTTTTTTGAATTTTATTATGCGACAAATATAGAGGCTTTTTAATTGCAACAAAATTTTTTATTAAATTATTTTTCAGTAAAGAAAGGCTGTAAACCGCATGGAATAAGGATTTGAGCGGAATCGGGATTTTAGATTTTAGAGGTATGATTTAGGTGTTTTGGCTAAAACCCTTTGCTGCAAAGGGTTTTAACCAAATGTTGATGTAATCCTTTGTGCAAGCGATTTGCAGGCGAATGTTAAAAATTTATTTATTTATTTTTAATCAGGTAATTAACAAAAATTCATAAACGTTGAATAACTCCCCGGAATTTATCCCGATTTTTTTCGGGAGGGGATGGGGGCAATCACCTGCATCAAAGTTCTGAAAGCAATAAATTTATTACCCCATTTATCAAAAGCTTTTTGCCGCATGGTGGCCGCAAATTTTTCTATATAAATATTGTAGTTAGACTTACTTTCTGCAAAATATTGTACAGTATAAGTGGGGCCTTCACTGTCATCGGTTTCTAATAATTGCAAAATAGTGGCGTGTGTAAAACAACCGGTGTTAATAATATCAGCAATGTGTTCTTCTTTTATCCATTGTACCCAATCATCAGCAATTGCTGCGGTAACTTTTGTAGTAACGTTATACACTATCATCTTGGTTTCTTTTATCAACTTCCGTTATCATTTTTTTTGTAAACAACAATAAAATTAATAATGCTGCTGCTATTGCTGCCCATAATATCCATTTGTTATTTTTTGCAGGGGGTGCAACAAAATTATTTTTTTCAGCAGTTATAATTTTTCTAAAGGTTAAAAAAGGGATACTATCTGGTATTGTTGTATTGAGTTTATTTAAATCATAATTGGGTAAAACTGCTGATGAATTTTCCATTATTAATTTATATCGATTTCCTTTTTGTAAGTCGGATGTAATAAACCTAAAGTTGTTAAATGTTTTTATGTCATTAATAATAAGAGGTAAGTTATCTTCATTGTGTATCAATATATAAAAAACTGCTGCGTTGTTAATAGGTACGTTAAATTGTAAAGTGCTGTTGTTACTTATTACAAATGATTGCAGCAATTGTCCCGGGTTAGAAAATGAATGATTGGCGGAATAAGGGATATACAAATCAACATTTCGGTAAAAATATTTTGAGCCGCTAAGCTTTATACTGATGTTGCTAAAATGATAAGGCAGCTGTTGCGTTATTTTTATGTAAGAAATTTTATCGCTGTCTTTTTGTAAAAATGTGGTGGCAGGATTTAAAATAAATTTATTGATAGCCGGTGCCATTGCCACCGAAAGGTTAACTGCACCTTTGATATCGAAAGGATCTTTATTGTTATTATGAATAACTAATTTAAAAAACTTATAATTACCAGAAGGGAAATTAAGGGTAAAAATATTTTTGGTGTTATTTGCATCCGGGCTGGGATCAATCATCACGCTGTCATTTATTACAAACCAGTTTACTGCATCATCGCTGCCGCTAATTGTACAATATCTTTTTGCTGCAGTGTTTCTTATTACAAGCCCGATGTTATTGATTTTTTCTTTTGCCGGTTCTATTAATAAAGTTGTATTGATTTTATTATTTTCTTTTATGGTAAACTTTAAATTATATAGTATCGCTTCATTTGTTTTTTCATTTGCCGGAAAGTGCAATACATGCGGCACCCATTTGCCCGAATCATTCACAATCCGTAAATCACTGTAATCAGTTTTTAAGTGTACAGATAATGCCGGCGTTATTTCAATATTATAAAACCCTGATGTTTTAATACTATCTAATTGGCTGTAAAATTTATAGCCTGCAGTTTGTGCAGTACAGCATAAAGTTATCCAACAAAATAAAAAAATACTACTCCATCTTTTTTTCATCATCAATAATTATTTTTTTTAAACGCTGGTACATAAAGGAAACCACCAATAGCAATACACCCAAACTAAAGAACGCAGCAATTTTACCCCCAGCCGGAATATTCCTGATATCGAATATAAATAATTTAAGCAGGGTAAGTGTAAATAAACTGAGCGAAATAATACGTAAAGTACGGTACTTAAAATGCATGCCCAGCCACATAAATGCAAATGAGCAAAGGCCCCACAAAATGGGTAAGCCTGTTTTAATAAAAATTCTTTTTATATTTTCGAGAGGATTGTTGGCGGCATAAAAAATATTGTTAGACAGTAAAAATATTTCTACACTTAAATAAATAACTATAGCCGTACACAACAGCCAGGCAACTGCGTCAAAATTATTTTTAAGCGAAGCTTTGTTATTTCTTATTAATTGTATCAGCCTGTAAAAAACCACACCCACTAAAAGAGCGCCTGCCCAGTGCGCCATAAAGTGGTTATTATTTTTATGGCTTTCCAATATCCCTTTTTGAACAGTCACGGTTTGTGGTAAACTTATAAAATAAAAAACTATACAGGCTGCCAGCATAAATGCTGTAACGTACCAATCCAATTGCAGTTGCTTTACTTTTTGGGCAACCACAGTTAGTATGCTCATAAATGCTACACTGTATAAAACCAGGTACAACATATTTATTTTAGTACCGGGATAGTAATAATTAAACTGGTAATTTATTTCAAAGGCTCCGGCAGCAAATAATAAAATAATAGCAACAATTCTAAAAACATTTTTATTGGGAATAATGGCTGATGTAAGTACTTTAGTATCCTCGTCTTCTTTGTGGCGAAGGACAAATAATAAATAGGTAGCAACAGCTGCAAACTGTGTTGTTATAAAACCTTTGTTGGCAATGATGTTCATTTTAACATCATAAAAATTGTACAAATGCATCCAGTCCATCATCAAACTAATGAGCATTAAAATCCAGATAATACCTGATGAATACTGAATGATTATAATTTTAGATTTTGTAAATAACCAGTATAGCAGCACCGTTTCGCTTGCCCAAAATAAAGTAATATAATTGCCATCCAATTGTATGGGTGCAGTAACAGAAATAAATGTGAGTGTTATGCCGATGAGCAGGTACAAAATATTAGTATCCACTTTTTGTTTACGGAATAAAAAGTACGAAGCTGCCAAATTAAAAATACCCAGCGAGGCACTGAATAAACCCCTGAAATCATGAGCCTGCATTTTTGTTAAACAATAAATGCCTGCAGCAAAATATAAAGAGGTGTTGACCAACAGTATTCCAAAATCGGATGCAATAAATTTCTTTTTTTCTTTTATATTATGTGCAATATTGATAATGAAAAACAACAGGTAAAAAGCTGTGGCAAATAAAAATCCGTTTTTAAAAGTAGCTTCAGGCTCATCATGGCGTAAAAAAACAAGCCAGCTGCCAAAGAGCATTATGGTAAAAATAAAATTTAAAATATTAAGCAGGCGCCAACTTTTATAATAAGCCATTATCAGCAGGCCGCAGTTTAAAATTATTAGATAAGTAAACAGCACTTTATAATTACCACTGCCGGTGCTTACTAAAAAAGGTGCAGCAAAACCGCCAATTAAAGCAATTATGGCCAGCTCCTGTTTGTTGTATAGTAAAGAAAGTGTTACAGCAAAAGCCGTAATAACAAGCATTATGATAAATGCCATGGTTTGGCTAAACAACGCAAATTGCTGAAAGGCCAGCGTAATGGTAAAATAAAAAACGGCCAGGCCACCACCTGCAAGGATGGAACTAAAATTTCGGTAAGTATTACGCAGGTAATGTGCCAATGCTATAAGTATACTGCCGCACAAAACACCAATGGCTACACGTCCCACTTCGCCAATCCATTCTTTATCGATGGCGTATTTTACAAAAAAGCCAATAGCTAAAACTAAAATGGCGATACCAATTTTGCTCACTAAATTTTCGCCAATAAATTTTTCAAGATCAGGATTGTTTCTTACCCATTTTTCACTCCAGCTTTCGTGTGGTGCTGGAGGCGGTGGTGGTATTTTTATTTTCGGGGTATCAATAATTTCATTTACTTCAACTGTAACAACCGGATGCTGCTGTGATAATTTTTCTTCTTCATCTGCTTTTAGTTTTGCCTCTTTGTGCAGTCGCAGGCTTTCAATAGCTGCAATTTTTTGTTTGTATTCTTCCTGCGCTTTTAATGCAGCCGTTTCTTTTTCTTTTTGCTGTTGTTCGGGGGTAGTAATTGCAGGTGCATTTTGGTGCAGGTTAAATAACTGGTTTTTTATTTCCTGCAATTGTTTATTAAGCACCGACAAATCGTGTTTAATAATTTCGGAATTATTTCGCTGGTTACTCTGGATATTTAAAACAATAAAAAAGATTACGGCAATTGCAATAAAGATTAAAAATTCCATAGCAGTGTGTTAGTTAGTTACTGCAAAACAAGATACAACGATGTTTGATACACTGCTGATATAATTTGTTAAAGGAATATTTAGGAAGACTTTCGTTTAACAATTATTGCTTATAACGAAAATTAAATTTTAACAAATAACTTTTTAATACGGGGCTAAACTTTTATTTCAACGTATATCGGGCAATGGTCACTGTGCTTTACATCATGAAAAATATCAGCATCTTTCAATTGTTTCCTCAGTGGTTCTGTAACAGTTATATAATCAATGCGCCAACCTTTGTTATTTAACCGTACCGTAGGAAAACGCTGGCTCCACCAGCTGTAGCGGTGCGGTTCTTTATGAAACTCCCGAAACGTATCAATCCAGCCGCTGCTTAAAAATTTTGTCATCCATTCTCTTTCCTGCGGTAAAAAACCGGATGAGTTTTTATTGCCTTTAGGATCATGAATATCAATTTCGTTATGGGCAATATTATAATCGCCTACTAAAATTATTTTAGGAAATTTCTTTTTTAATTTAGTAAGATAGGTATGAAACTCATCTAACCAAACATATTTAAAAGCCTGCCGCTCATCGCCACTGGTGCCACTGGGGAAATAAGCATTGATTAACCGGATATCTCCAAAATCTACTTGGATTACCCGGCCTTCGCTATCGCTGCTTTGTATACCACAGCCAATACAAACGTTATCAGGTTTTATTTTTGTAAATACTGCCACGCCACTGTATCCTTTTTTTTGTGCACTAAACCAATGGTGGTGAAAACCCAGATCTTCCAGCAGTTTTATATCTACATCACCTTGTGTGGCTTTTGTTTCCTGCAAACAAATAATATCTGCCGGGTTGGTTTTTAACCAATCGATAAAACCCTTTTTTAAAGCGGCACGTATGCCGTTAATGTTGTAGGAGATGATACGCATGGGAATGAGTTTTAAAACTTGATTGTGCATAGTTACAAAAAAGAAATAAATTCATTAAATATTTATGGACGAGATAAAAGATTT
>JAYURK010000233.1:0-23157 GCA_043756235.1 Ferruginibacter sp.
CAACTTTGAAGCAGCGCATAAACCTCACAGGTTTTATAACGGTTTTCATAATACAAACTGGTTTAGATAAACCTGTGAGGTTTGACAGCATAGGCTTGAAATGACACTAGCTTTTCATATTTACTACTGCAAGTGCAATACCCGTATTCCAGCTTTTGCTGGATTGGATAACATCCTGTAAATCGTCAATTTTTTTACCGGTTACCCTTATAATATCGTCCATTATGGCTGCCTGTACTTTATGGCCACTGTCCTTTATCAGCTTAACAATTTTTTTGGCATCTTCCTGCTTAATACCATTTCTTACCACCACTTCCTGCTTTACCACTTTACCACTCTGGAATGGCTCTTTACTAAAATCATAAATTTCAGCCGCCAAACCTTGCTTCATACTGCGGCTGAGCATTACATCACGTATTTGGCCCAGCTTCATTTCGCTTTCTGCTTCAAGATTTACCTTAAATTCTTTTTTATTAAGTTCTATTACTACCGGGCTGCCTTTAAAATCGAACCGGTTATTTATTTCTTTACTAACGGTGTTGATGGCGTTATCTAAAGTTTGCAGATCTACCTTACTGGAAAAATCAAATGATGGCATAGCATAAATATTTCTTCAAAAGTATCAATTTAAAAGCGAAAATTAAAATGGCGAATACCGGCTTTAAAAGTTTTCACTCACAACCGGTATTCGCACATTGGCTGTTTTTAGTTGGCTCCTTTTACCCTGTTCTGCTCATCTCCTGCTCCACCAGTTTTTCTTTTTTGCACCCCTTTAATTGGTTTACCAAAGCGATACGTAAAGCTTACTGTTGCAGATTGGTTATCGCTGTACTGGCGAAATTTTGCTTCGGTATTTTGAAAATTAATTTCCCCTCTGGGATTACGGGTTCTTAAAACATCATTAAAATTTAATTTAATTGTTCCCTTATTTTTTATCACCTGCTTTTGTACTCCTGCTGTCATTTGCCCTAAAGATTTAATGGCAATCTGTCCTTCAATGCCTCTTGTTCTGTAAAAACCACCCACCTCGGCACTCCAGCCTTTTTTAAATTTAAGCTGATTGCTGATGTTGGCTAAAAATGTTGTTGCATCCAGGTTAACATCTTCTCCGTATAAAATACCTTTAAACTGGTTGTACTTTCCTTCGGTATACACATTCATGTTCCACCATTTTGCCACGGGTATTTGAGCATTTACCGAAACACTTGCATCATTCATTACACCATAATTTCCCTGCGATACAATGGTAGCAAAATCTTGTTGCCTGAATGTTTCGTTAAACAAATCGGTTGTGTGACTGTAATTTACAGTGGTGGTTAAAAATTGTTTGAACGTGTGCGATGCTTCAAGCACCTGGCTGTACATCGGCTTTAAAAAAGGGTTACCCGAACCGTAAGTATACTTATCTAAAAAGAATAAAAAAGGATTCAGGTCTTCATAATCGGGCCTGTTAATTCTTCGGCCATAAGAAATGCTGAATTGATTTTTTTCTGTAGGATTATAACCCACAAATATTGTAGGAAACAAACTGGTGTAACTTCTTTTAAAAGATGAATCCTGCTTCATGGGGTTGCCAAACTGGTGCCCTTCGTAATTGGTATTTTCTAACCTCAGCCCGGTTTGAATGCTCCATTTCTTCATTTCTTTATTAAAATTAAAATAAGCGGCATTGATGTTTTCTTTGTAATCAAAACGGTTGGTTTTATCATAATCCGGAGCTTTTACATTGCCCACCAAATTGTAATAGCCAGCAGTATTATCCGTTTGTACAAAACTGGTTTTTACACCCGATTCAATTTTGGCTCCTTTTTTTAAAGGATGGGCATAATCTATTTTAGCAGAATATATTTTTATGTCGCTGGGCAATTCGCCCAATAAAATATCATTGGTTTTTAATATCCACTCTGGCGTGTAACTGGTGTTATAAAAGCGCTGGTTTTTATCGGCACGGTACCTTAAATAATCCGCATCGGCTGTTAACTCCCGTCCGGTACTATCAAATGAATGACGAAAATTTAAATTTACGCTTCCATTTTTCCAGGAAGATTTTTCATTGCTTATTGCCTGAACAATTGAATCAACGTTACCGGAATTACTTTTTAAATAACTGGTGTTTTCTCCTTCATCTTTCCGCGGATTAGTTACCCCCGAAACCACAATACCTAATGTTGTTTTTTTACTTACATAAAAATCTGCTCCAAGCTTTGCATTATAATTACCTCCATTGCGGCGGCTAAACGAGTTTTGTTCAAAAACTGCTTTGGTAGTTTTATCAGTATTTGTATAACGTCTGTAAATATCAAGCTCCTGAAAATTGTTGCGGTAATTACCACTAAATGTACTGAACAAATTTACCTTGCCCGTTTTGTAATTTAAATTAAGGCTGTTGCTGGTACGGGAATAAATGCCTTGTGTGTACGCTGCAGAAGCGCTTCCGTTAAAACCTTTTTGTTTATTCTTTTTTGTTTTGATATTAATGATACCTGATCTGCCACTGGCATCATATTTTGCAGAGGGGTTGGTCATAATTTCTATTTGATCCAATTGATTACTGCTCATATTTCGCAGCATATTGGTAAGCTCGGGGCCCGATAAATAAGTTTGCTTACCATCTACCATAATCATTACACCCTGTTTGCCTTTAAGACTGATGTTACCATCCTTGTCTACAGTAACACCGGGAGCTTTTTCCAAAACCTCCAAAGCGGTGCTGCCGGTATTGCTGATGGAAGCGTCAACATTTAAAATGGTTCTGTCGGCTTTTCGTTCAATAAATAATTTTTTGGCAACTACGGTTACACCTGCCAGGCTTTTATCTTGCGGAACTAATTGCAATATGCCTGCATTTACATTGGGTTGCAGGGCAGAAATAGTAAAAATATTACTGAAGGTTTTAGAATGGCCAACTGAAGTGGCCAATAAAAGGTACGAACCCTCTTTTACATTTTCAATACTAAAAGCCCCTTCCTTATCGGTTACGGCAATTTTTACCAGGCTGGAGTCTTTTGCTTTTAAAAGAGAAACGGAAGCGGCATCAATAATTTTTTGTTGGCCGCCATCTTTAATGCTTCCGGTTATTTTGCCGGAGGTGTTTGTTTGGGCGTGGCTGCACATACCAATAGTGGCTGCAACCAAAAGGTTGAAAAATTTTTTCATGGCTATACTTTTTTTGGTTTTAATTCTGGTGGCTAAAGCCAGAATATTTATAAAATAAAAGCAGTTATATACTTTGATAACTACTTAACAAAAGTAGGTACTTTGTTTTGCATAGTACAATGTTTTATAGTGAACGGTATTTTTTAAGGATATTTGGTAGCAATAATTTATTGTTACGAAAGGATGTTGGTATATGTTACAACGGATGTGAGTAAATATAAAAGGTGAGGGAACACTTAGATTGCCTTAAAATTTGGGCATACCAAGGCCATTCCCAATTTAAAATTAAGCGATAAGTAATGTAGCCGCCGGGTTAGAAAGTGTTATGGTTGCTTATTTTTTTTAAAACTATAAAGCATAAATGCCAGTCCCGACAGAAATAAAATTGTGGAAATTATTTCGGCTTGAGTAGGATGAAAGCCAAATATTGAATAGGTGGTGTTAACCCGAATTTTTTCAACCAGGAATCTTTCGAGGCCATTAACCATTAAATAGATTCCGAATATTACACCCGGCACTTTTACTTTTTTTCTTATCCCCCATAAAAAAAGGAACAGTAAACTGCAGGCAATTATTTCATACAAAGGCGTAGGAAACACCGGAACCGGCAGCATACGGTTATGTTCGTCGTTATCGTTGGCTATTAATATACCATCATTATTTACATTTTTTGGATAGGCGTATCCAAAAAACCAGTCGGGTAAAAACGAGGGCGCCTTAACATTTATATGTGGCACATCGGCAAGGTCGGCATGTTTTCTATCGGTTACATAAATTAATTTGCCAGAGCTGTCTTTTGCCATCCCATCCCTGAAGTATGCGGTGTTTGCAGACAGGGCATATTTAAAATCGTTGGGCTTGGCTACAACAGTTTTGCCGTTAAGATCAGTAATGTAAGCACTGTTAAAAATCCCCCAGTCGCCATCGCCGGCTACCTGGCAACCAATGCGCCCCACTGCATAAGCAATCATTAAGGCTGGTGCAGCACTGTCTACCAAATGAATTAATTTAATACCACGTTTATAGGCATACCAGCAAATGGCAATTGCTGCTAAAATTAAACCCCCGTAAAAGGTGAGGCCGCTTGCAGAAAACAATCTGCCTATGGGATCCTTTACAAAATCATCCCAGTTTTCTAAATTATCAAAAAGCTTGGCGCCAATAATACCAAATATCAATCCCAAAATTATGATATCTCCCACCCTGTCGTGTGGCCAAATGCGTACATTTCTGCGCTCTGGTTCTTTAAGTTTTTCTTTATTCTTATCATACCATTTTAATCCTGCCAATAAAACAGCTACGGCAATACCGCCTAAAACATTTCCCTGGCTGGAAAAAATATATTCCTGCGGATTCATATCATCCGGGCGGCTAAAAATTAATCCTAATACTTTAAAGCCAAAAACAAAACCTATCAATGCATTAATCAGCAAATCCATAAAGCTTGCAGGTTCACCAACTGTTATCATTTCTTCTCTTGGTGATAATAAACCCTGCTTTTCCTTGCGCTTTAATTCGCTTGATATTACAACAGCAGCAACAATAAATGCAATAGCCACCATTAACCCGAAAGTATTTAAAATACTCAGCCCTTTCCACTCCACACCAAACCAGTCTTTAAAAACATAATATAAATTGGGATACATGGGTTGATTGGTTTATTAGTTGATTAGTTATAATTTTTTTTCGGCTGCAAGATATTCAAATAATTGCAGCAGTTGAAAATATTACTCAACCCTGCAATACCACCAAAATATTCTGTAACTTTAAAAGGACTCTCAAACAGACTTATTTATTTTAACCAAACTAAAATATTATGATTAACCTAACTTACAAAGTACGTCCCGTCATTTTCGCCGCAATTTTTATTTTCATCTCATCATGTGTATTAGCACAAACGGGTACCATAAGTGGATATGTAAAAGATGCCAATGGACAGCCACTTTCAGGCGCATCAATACAAGTGCAGGGCACAAAAAAAACTACCATTGCAGATAACAGCGGCATGTATAGTGTTACCGCGGCTTCGGGCAGGCAAACCATTATAATTTCTTATGCTGGTTTTGTGGCTCAAAGTTTTACTGTTACGGTTAGCGACAATGCTACCACAAAACAAGATGCTGCATTGGTTGCATCAGGAGAATTGTTTAATGTTACTGTAATAGGTTCCCGCAATGCATCACGTACACGTGTAGAAACACCGGTGCCTGTTGATGTTATCCCGGTTGCACAGGTAATAAATGAATTGGGGCAGGTGGACCTTAATCAAATTTTAAATTTTATTGCCCCATCGTTTCAATCGGCGAGGCAAACTATTTCGGATGGTACCGACCATGTGGATCCGGCACAATTAAGAGGATTGGGAACGGACCAGGTGCTGGTTTTAGTGAATGGCAAACGCCGCCATCAATCGGCATTGGTAAATGTAAACGGTACGGTTAACCGAGGCGCTGTAGGTACCGATATGAGTGCCATACCGGCAACTGCCATTGAAAGAATTGAAATTTTAAGGGATGGTGCTGCAGCACAATATGGCTCCGATGCTATTGCCGGCATTATCAATATTGTATTAAAAAAGAAAACGGGTTTGCTGGATGCCAGTGTGAGTTATGGCCAGTACATGACCAATTACGATAAAAACTTTGCACTATACAAACTTACCGGCAAAACTGATGACCCCAGCGTAAAAGTAAATGATGGCGGAAATTTTCAGGCATCGATTGGTTATGGATTTAATATTGGCAAAGGATACCTTAATGTAACCGGAGAATATATAAAAAGAGAACCCACCAACCGAAGCGGCACGTATACCGGTGCCGTATACCCCAATGTAAATAATGTTAACCGCGATGATTCTATCATGCAGGCAAGAGGTGTAACAAGAGATTTTTTTGATATGCGGATCGGTAACTCTAAAATGAATGGCGGTGCAGTATTTTATAATTTTGGGTACCCTGTTTCTGTAAATACAGAGTTGTATGTTTTTGGAGGATACAGTAAAAAAAGCGGCACCGGTGCAGGGTTTTACCGTTACCCAAGCGGCATACCCGGCAATGCAAGAATTTATGCCAATAATGTTTTTGCAATTTATCCTAATGGATTTTTACCGCTAATCAATTCTGATATCAGTGACTTTTCTACAGCTGTTGGGTTGCGTACAAAATTTAACGATTGGAACCTTGATATCAGCAATACTTTTGGCAGAAACAAATTTGATTTTAATATAGAGAACTCTGCCAACTACACCCAGTTTGTTATACCGGGCAACAGGCAAACCAATTTTGATGCCGGAGGTTTACAATTTTGGCAAAACACGGTTAATGCCGACCTGAGCAAAAAGTTTGATGTAATGGAAGGATTAAATATTGCTGGTGGTTTAGAATATCGGGTGGATGCGTTTGGTTTAAAAAGTGGCGAAGAAGCTTCTTATAAAAATTATGATACTGCATCAAGAGCCTCTTCCGGTGCACAGGTATTTGCAGGTTTTATAAATACTTTGGGAGATACCCGTACAAGAAATTCAAAAGCAATTTACCTGGATTTGGAGCAGGATTTTTCGAAACAATTTTTAGTAACCGGTGCATTACGTTTTGAAAACTACAGCGATTTTGGATCTACCTTAAATTATAAATTGGCAAGCCGTTTTAAATTCAGCGAAAAATTTAATATAAGGGCTTCCATAAGTTCTGGTTTTAGGGCGCCATCAATGCAACAAAAATTTTATGCAAAAACCAATACTTTGTTTGTAAGCAACGGTACATCGCTGTTACCCGTAGAAGCAGGCACCTTTACTAACGACAGTAAAGCCGCAGAAATTCTAGGCATCCCCAAATTAAAAGAAGAAACCAGCCACAATTATTCTGTAGGTTTAACTGCAAGGCCTTTTAAAGGTTTTGAAATTACAGTAGATGCTTACCAGATTGACATTGATAACCGCATTGTACTTACCAATAATTTTAATGGGGGAAATAATGCCGCTTTACAATCGCAGTTAACTGCCGCCGGAGCCAACACTGCCAACTTTTTTACTAATGCTATTGATACCCGTGCCAAAGGTTTGGAAGCCGTACTTAGTTACAATACTATTTTTACCGGCAACCATTCTTTTAAAACCACTTTGGCCATGACGTTTATTGATAACGAAGTAAAAAAAGGCGCTGATGGAAAACCGATCATTCATGCATCAGATGTTTTAGTCAACAGCGGGCAGCTGGCGAGTTATTTCAACAGGGAAGATCAAAGCCGCATTGAAGTGGCAAATCCAAAAAATAAAATCAGCCTTACTTTTAATTATAAATATAAAAAGTTTGGTGCCATGCTAAGGATGGTAAATTTTGGCAAGGTTGAATATCTTGATCCAACAATTAACCCTGCCAACCCCGCTGTATTTCCTGTAAATGCTTTTACGGGGCAAAGAGAAATACTCGATCAGCAGTTTGATGCAAAAACAGTAACAGATCTTTCGCTGTCGTACCAAATTACAAACCAAATTGGTTTTACCATTGGTGCTAATAATTTATTTGATGTATATCAGGATATGCATACACACAGCGGTAATGTAAGCCTTGGCCGTTTTGTCTACAGCAGGCGTGTACAGCAAATGGGGTTTAATGGGGCTTATTATTTTGCCCGGCTAAAATTTAGCCTTGATACAAAAAAAATGTAAACTGGTATTCCTGCAATAAATAAAACCTCCTGTTTGCGCAGGAGGTTTTGTATTTACTAACCAAATTTTATCAGTTGCAATGTTGTTCAAATGCACCCATTAAATTTTCGGCAATCATTTGTGCACTTCTGCCTTCAATCATATGCCTTTCTATAAAATGTACCAACTGGCCATTTTTAAAAAGCGCTATTGAGGGTGATGAGGGTGGATAAGGCAATAAATGTTCTCTAATTTTTTTTACAGCATCCACATCAAAACCTGCAAAACTTGTTGCAAGATGATTGGGTTTTTTTTCACTATTATGCACAGCCATTAAAACACCGGGCCTTGCAGTACCGGCGCTGCAACCGCACACTGAATTTATTACAACTAAAGTGGTGCCTTCATCATTAATAGTATTATCAACCTCGGCAGAAGTTAACATTTCTGAAAAGCCATTTTCTGTTAGCTCTTCTTTCATTGGTATTACAATTTCTTCTGGATACATGTGTAGTATATTTTATTTAGAGGGCAAAATTATATACTTATTCTGTTTAAACCATTATAAAATTAAAATGCACTTTACCAAATCTGGAATTTTACTTTCTGAATAAATGGAAATTATGTCATATAAAACTCAACCAGCCCGACATTGTGGCCGCAAAATCAATTCAAAAGTGCAAGAAAGACGCAAAATTTCGGTTGGAATACCATTTGAAGCAGGTGTGGTGTAAAACAAATTTTATAAAATAAAAAAATATACAACTATGAACTTAGCAAAAACAAACAACCCGTTATCCAAATCGTTTGATGGGTTAATGAACGAACTTTTTAATGAATTGCCTGCAAACTTTGGTAAAACCATGAGAGAAGATGTTTTAGGGTTTCCGCCGGTGAACATTGTAGAGAAAAAAGATTTTTATCATTTACTGGTTTCCGCTCCTGGTTTTGAAAAAACAGATTTTATGGTAAAACTTGATGACAAAATTTTAACGGTTAGTGCCGAAAAGAAAGAAGAAGCCAAAGCAGAAAATGATAAAGTAATTCGTAAAGAGTTTAGTGCTAAATCTTTTAAACGCACTTTTACTTTAGATGAAAAAATTGATGCGGCAAACATCAGCGCAAAATACGAGAACGGAATTTTACATGTGGGCCTGCCAAAAAAAGAAGAAGTAAAGGCGGCCACTAAAGATATTACCATTCAATAACAATATGTTTTCATAAGCATACAGTTGGTTTTGATTATTTCCCCGTTAGTCTTATCGGGGAATTTTTATTTGTATACTTGACAACAGATTTAATTGATACCGCAAAAGTGAAATAATTAAAACTGCTTTTTTTTTCTTTTCTCTACCCAATCCTCTTCTTTGTTTGTGGTTAATGCCTGCAACAGTGCAATCAAAAAAAGCGAAGCAATATTGCCAGCCAAAAATAGTATGCCAAAACTATAGTAGCCGCCTGCACCAAATACGGCATTATTAAAAAAACTTTTATAATCTAAAGCCAGTACAACAATACAACTGCAAAAACCAATGGCAAACATGATATAAGAAATTCCTCTGGCAACAGCAGCAGGATGTTTTTTTGTTCTCTTAAAAAAAATATAATACACCGCCGCAAAAACGGAAGGGGCGAGAGATAGGATCAGCAATTCATACACCATGCTTGCCGGCTTTACAGGTACCAGCGAAAAGAAACCGTACATCAGCGCTACAAACAAACCTATAATAATTGGCACACAAAGGAACATTAATATTATCAACAGATATAATTTAGAATATTTAGTAAACCTGTCGTCCATGTATACCTATTTTATTTTTTGTTGTAAAGGGATGTACAAAAAATTATTTGATGAATCAATTTTAATTAAAGTTCGTTTTAAATTCCTGTCGACGGTTTTAAAATCTCGTAAAATCTTATCGGAACGTCGTTGTTCTGCTGCTGCCGATTGCTTATAAAATATAATAGCATAAGCAGCTAACGTAACAGCAGCAACCACCGTAAAAACTATTAACCCTTTTTGCATGGCATTTGTTTAAAAATAACTGAGGTTAGTTTTTGGCGATAAAGTAAGTAACGTTTCATACATCAGTTTAATGGTATTTTCAATATCATCTTTGTGCAGCATTTCTACTGTAGTATGCATGTATCTTAAGGGGATAGAAATTAAAACTGACGGGCAACCATCGTTAGCATAAGCAAAAGAATCTGTATCGGTACCTGTGCTGCGGCTAACGGTACGCAACTGTACCGGTATTTTATTTTTTGATGCTGTGTTTTGCACCACATCCAGTAATTTATTATGCACTGCCGGTCCAAAAGCCAGGGAGGGCCCTTTACCACAACTGCAATCCCCTTCAATCATTTTATTTATCATAGGGGTAGAAGTATCATGCGTTACATCGGTTATTATTGCAATGTTGGGTTTTATCCTTCGTGCAATCATTTCTGCACCGCGTAATCCTATTTCTTCCTGCACGGCATTTACTATATACAAACCAAAGGGCAACTTTTTTTTGTTTGCTTTTAAAATCCTTGCTACTTCTGCAATCATAAATCCGCCTATGCGGTTATCAAATGCACGGCCAATTAAATAATTATAGGCCAGTTCCTCGTAGCCTTCTTCGTAAGTGGCTACTGCGCCAATATGAATGCCTAATTCTTCTACTTCTTTTTTACTTCTTGCGCCACAATCTAAAAAAAGATTGTCCACCTTGGGTTGGGTTTCTTTGCCGTCGTTATTGCTCATCCTGGTATGTATGGCGGGCCAGCCAAACACCGCTTTTACCGGTCCTTTTTTACCATGTATAAAAACCCTCATGGATGGGGCAATCTGGTGATCAACTCCACCGTTTCGTTTTAAATAAATTAAACCTTCATTAGAAACATAATTTACAAACCAGCTGATTTCATCGGCATGCGCTTCTATTACCACTTTAAATGCTGCATCAGGATTGATGACACCCACTGCTGTACCGTAAGGATCTGTAAAATGAGTATCCACAAATGGTTTCAAATATTCCAGCCAAATTTTTTGACCACTGGTTTCAAAACCTGTAGGCGATGGGTTGTTAATGTAATTCTTTAAAAATGTATACGACTGATCGTTGAGGATGCTTTTATTTTTTTTTGATTTTGCCATTGTACTTTATTTAGAAAGGCAAAATAAACAAATACTTACCATATAGAAAGCATTTAATAAATGAGGGGTCGAATTAAAAAGCGGCAGCCACATAAGTGCAAAGTGCTGAAAACAACATTAACCCATCTACCAAAAAATAATAAAAAAAATAACCCTGTTTTTTCAGAGAAAAAAAATATATTAATGCTGTAACCGCCCCGGTTATAAAGAGCGCTGCTATTTGAGCTGTATCATGATGATTATAAATTCTTAAAATAATACCATTAATAATGTAGATAATAAAAATTGCAGTCATTATGTGCTTTACGGTATGCGGTTTTAAAACAGTAGTCAGGCTTTGCAACCCACGAATTTTGTCTACACTGGTGTCTCTTGCATCAAAAATTATGCACAGCATCAGCATAAATAAAAACCGGTTTACAAAAAGTAGTATTAAAGTATTTGCGTTAGCTGCGGGTGAAAAATAATATGGAATATAAACTGTAACATACGCCCAGGTAAAAGCCAGTAAAAAAGTTTTAATTATACCCGCCCTTCTTGCTGCATAAAATATTTTAAAAGGTAACAGGGGCAACGCATACAACAGCGTAAGGCCGGCACTTAGGGCAATAACCGGCCATAGCTGTGGTATTTTTATGGCAGAAAAAATAAACCCTCCGCCTGCAACAAACAACACCATAATATTACTGTAATATTTTTGCGCAACAATTTGTAAAGATTTACCCGATAAAGTGTAGCCACTCAGCAGCCAGTAAAAATTATAGCTGACTATTGTTGAAAAAAAAATAAAAGTATACAGGTAAACCGGTAAATTAATTTGCAGCAAAAATGCCGTCTGAAAACACAAGGCCACAGCACATATTGCAATAAAAATAGAATGAGATAAGATGAAATGCAGCCACTTCATTAAGGCGTGATGTAAAAAACAGGATCGCTGGTTTTAATTACGTTGCTTTTGTTTTTTGCAAAATCTTTGATGTATACTTCAAAAAATAAAGTATCGGTTTTTGGCCTTGGTCGGTTGCTGCCGCCCATTACTGCAAATAAATTAATTTCCACATCTGCTTTAAAATCTTTTTGTGCCGATGTTTGTATATCTGGTAAATTAAAAGAATCCAGCTTATTGGTTAAAAGATTGGTGATATAAATAACGGAGGTGTCTTTAGCACTTTTAAAACCCAGGTCTCCTTCTGCATCGGTAACCGTAATGGTTAAAATGGGTGCGGCGGTGCGGTCGGTGGTGCTTGATAAAAATGCATTGGGCTTAACCGATTTAAAACTGATTTGAGGCACAGTTGTAAATTTATCTTTTTTACAGGCTAAAAAAATAATGGCCACTAAAAATATTGAAAGTATGTAACGCATGGTGTAATTTTAATAGTTCAAATTTACAAATACAAATTGAAACAACCCGTTAAAAATACTGACCTTGAAAAAAGAGTTTTTGCTGCCCAAGCTTCAAATTTTGAAGAAGTAGCTCTGGAGCTGTTCCAATTTCAATACCAAAACAATGCAGTATACCAGGAATATTGTAATTGCCTGCAAGTAATTGCCGACGATGTGTACAGCATGGAAAAAATCCCATTTTTACCAATACAGTTTTTTAAATCGCACCAGGTAAAAACCACCGATTTTGAGGAAGGTGTAATATTTGAAAGCAGTGGCACTACAGCTTCAATCAACAGCCGTCATTTTGTAAAAGACATCAGCATCTATAAAAAAAGTTTTACAGCAGGGTTTCAAAAATTTTATGGCCATCCTAAAAATAAATGCATATTGGGCCTGCTACCCAATTATCTGGAAAGAAACAATTCGTCTTTGGTATTTATGGTTGATGATCTTATACAGCAAAGTGAAAATAAATTAAGTGATTTTTATTTATACGATTTTGATAAACTGCACCGCACCCTGTTACACAACGAAATATTAAAACAACCTACTCTTTTAATAGGAGTAACATATGCATTGCTGGATTTTGCAGAAAAACATACCATGCAATTGCGGCACACTACGGTTATGGAAACAGGTGGCATGAAAGGCAGAAAAGAGGAAATGACAAGGCAGCAGGTGCACCAGGTATTACAAAATAATTTAGGTGTAAGTCTTGTTCATTCTGAATATGGCATGACGGAATTATTATCGCAGGCGTATTCAAAAGGGGATGGTATTTTTCATTGCCCGCCATGGATGAAAATTTTAATAAGAGAAGAGGATGACCCATTTGCGATTTATACTGCACAAGTTTTACAGGAAAAACCAATTACTGGTGCAATAAATGTAATTGACCTTGCCAATATTTACAGTTGCAGTTTTATTGCCACGGCAGATGTGGGGCGGCTTTACAGCAATGAAAGTTTTGAGGTGCTTGGCCGCATGGATAACAGTGATGTAAGGGGATGCAGTTTGATGACTATATAATTATTGCACCTGCATAAGGGACCGGTTACGGGCTAATAAACTGCCACCTAATACACCAGCCTTTTCTCCAAGTTTACTAATTAATAATTTAGTATCGCTGCTTACCAGGTTAAGCGAATATTTATTTAAAGCACTTTTTACCGGCAGCCGGATGTAATCGCCGGTTTCTGCAAGTGTACCACCAAGTATTACCAGCTCGGGATTAAAAATATTTATTAATACAGCCAAACCTTTTCCCATCTTCTCTCCTATTTCTGCAATTAATTCTATGCTTAAAAAATCCTCAGCTTTTGCAGCCTCAACAATATCCCTCATTCTTAAAGCCTCTAAATCCATATCTTTTTTTATTAAAGAAGAGGTAAAACCCTGTTCTATTTTTAATCTGAAATTTCTTAATAAAGCATTACCCGATGCCTCAGTTTCCAGGCATCCTTTTTTGCCGCAATTGCAAATAATTTCATTGTTAAAAAACGGAATATGCCCAAACTCTCCGCTAAAACCAGATTTGCCGTAATACACTTTGCCATCTATTAAAATACCCAGGCCCACCCCATAATCCATATTTACAAAAAGTACATTTTTTTCGTTGCTTACTGCACCGCTGCAAAATTCGCCATAGGCCATAGCTTTACTATCGTTCTCCAAAAAAGTTTTGATGCCAATTTCCTGTTGTATGATCTGGCTTAAAGGTTCTTCATGAAAATGAAAAAAGCTATAACTGTAACCCGTGGTATGATTAATACGCCCTGAAAGATTGATCCCCATCCCTAAAATCTTTTCTTTTTCAGCAGGCATTTCTTCAATAAATGTTTTAATAATGCTGATGAGTTGCTGGTACGCTTCGGCAGAATTTTCCAGCAGGTACGGAATTTTTTCTTTAATAGTAACCAGGTTTTTCTTAAAATCCATCAATCCAATATTGATGTAATAGCGTTTTACATCTACTCCTATAAAAAAGCAGGAGTCGGCCACCAGACCATATAAGCTGGCCCTTCTGCCACCAGTTGAATCAACTTTTCCATAATCTTTAATAAGTCCGTTCTCTATTAACTCCGCAACTAGTGTAGTAATTTTAGGAGCACTTATATTCAACTCTTTAGTGAGTTCCGCAATGGTTACATGGCCTGCCGCATCCAGATAATTGATAATTAAACGTTTAAGTACTTTATTTTTATAGGCAACCCCCGAGGCATTTTCATCAGAAAAAACTTCAAATATTAAATGAGGATCTAACATAATTAAAAAATGAAATTTAAAATTAAGCCTTTCAGCTGAGATTTAAAGTTGTTCAGGTTTTCAAGTTAAGAAGCAATAATAAATTATTTTAAAAAGTATTTAAATTTATCAATTTAGTTTATTAATATTGAACGTTAAATCAATTTTATTGATAACCCAACGACTTTTAAGAGTATGGCTGCTTACAAAGAAGTTACAATCTCCGTAGCGGATAAAGATGCAATTGCAAAGTATACAGCCCTGTATAAAGATGAACTATTACAAAACGTTTTGCCTTTTTGGCTTCACCACAGCAGAGATGAAAAGAATGGCGGTTTTTTTACCTGTTTAAACCGGCAGGGAAAGGTTTACGATACTGATAAATTTATTTGGCTGCAGGGACGTGGAGTGTGGTGCTTTGCCAGCATGTATAATAATGTAAAACAAAATCAGGACTGGCTTGAAATGGCATTATGCGGTGCAAAGTTTATGGAACAGTTTGGCCGTGATGAAAATGGCAACTGGTATTTTTCTGTAACAGCCGAAGGTAAACCACTTATTCAGCCTTATAATATATTCAGCGACTGTTTTGCTACTATGGCCTTTGCGGCACTGGACAAAGCCGCTCCCAATAAAAATTACAAAAAAATTGCGCTTGATACTTTTGAAAATATAATCCGCCGCCAACACAATTGGAAAGGCGTTTACAATAAAGCCTACCCGGGCACCAGAACTTTAAAAAACTTCAGCTTGCCTATGATACTATGCAATCTTTCGCTGGAGCTGGAACATATTATTGGTAAGGAAAGGGTTGACAGCTTTATACCAACCATTATTAACGAAGTGATGAATATTTTTTACCAGCCTGAATCCGGGCTGATATTAGAAAATGTGTATGAAGACGGAAGCTTTTGCGACAGCTTTGAGGGCAGAACATTAAATCCCGGACATGCTATTGAAGCCATGTGGTTTATAATGGACCTGGGGAAAAGATTACAGGATGAAGTGCTGATAAAAAAAGCCTGCGATATCATGTTAACTACGCTGGAATATGGATGGGACAATGAATATGATGGTATTTTTTATTTTTTAGACATTAAAAATAAACCTCCACTGCAGTTGGAGTGGGATCAAAAACTTTGGTGGGTACATGTAGAGGCTTTAGTAGCTCTTGCAAAAGGATATGCCTATACCGGCAATGAACGCTGCATCAAATGGTTTAATAAAGTTCATGAGTATACCTGGAAACATTTTAAAGATAAAGAATACGGTGAATGGTTTGGTTACCTGAACAGGAAGGGGGAAGTATTATTAGATTTAAAAGGGGGCAAATGGAAAGGCTGCTTTCATATACCCCGGGCATTATACCAGGTTTGGAAAACTTTTGAAAGCATACAGGAAATAAAAGTGGAGTCAATAAAATAATATTTAATGCCTGACAAAAAATTACAATGCCTGCATAAGAATACTAAACAAATATTTATTGCAGTTACATTAGGCATTTTTACAACCACCGCATTTACACAAAACATATTACAAACACAGGTGCTGGTAATTGGCGGAGGTACCAGTGGCACTGCGGCAGGTATACAAAGCGCAAGACATGGTGTAAAAACAATTATTATCGAACCCACCACATGGCTGGGTGGTATGTTAAGTGCTGCAGGTGTAAGCGCCACCGATGGTAACCATAAATTACCCTCTGGTTTATGGAAAGAATTCAGGGATAAAATTTATGCAGTGTATGGTGGCCCAAAAGCAGTGGAAACGGGTTGGGTGAGCAATACTCATTTTGAACCGCATGTAGCAGATAGCATTTTTAAAGCAATGGCATCAGCAGAAAAAAATTTGCGGGTGATGTACCAATGGCAGTTTATAAAAGCTATAAAAAAAGGCAACCACGTTACCGGAGCTTTTTTTATAAATCTTAAGAATGAAAAAATACAGGTTAATGCAAAAGTGGTAATAGATGCAACTGAGTTAGGGGATGTGATGGCAAGTGCCGGTATCCCTTACGATTTGGGTATGGAAGCAGAAAATATTACCGGCGAAAAGGTTGGCGTAAAAACAAGCAACGATATTGTACAGGATTTAACCTATGTGGCCATATTAAAAGATTATGGATCAAGTAAAAATGTTTTGATTGAAAAACCACAAGGCTACAACGCAGCAGAATTTGATGGTGCCTGCACGGACTATTACTTTAACAAAAATATTGAAGCCCCTAATGTAGATGCAAAAAAAATGCTGGCCTATGCAAAATTGCCCAATAACAAATACATGCTTAACTGGCCAAAAAATGGTAACGATACTTATTTAAATGTGGTGGAATTAAATAATGAGCAAAGAAATATTGTTTTAGAAAAAGCAAAGCAAACTACTTTTCGTTTTATTTATTTTATACAGCAGCAACTGGGCTATAAAAATTTAGGATTGGCAGATGATGAATTTCCTGCTGCTGATAAACTGGCCTTAATGCCTTATTACCGGGAAGGCAGAAGAGTGAAAGGCATGGTGAGATTTACGGTTAACAATATTGCTGCACCATTTAAATCGTTACCGCTTTACCGCACTGGCATTGCGGTAGGTGATTACCCTATCGACCATCACCATAAAAAAAATACCGCTGCACCGCAACATTTAGAATTCTATCCTGTTCCATCTTTTAATATCCCATTAGGCGCTTTAATACCTGCAAAAACAGAAGGTATTATTATTGCTGAAAAAGGAATAAGTGTAAGCAACGTGGCAAATGGTACCACACGTTTACAACCCTGCGTTTTATTAACCGGCCAGGCTGCAGGCGCATTAGCTGCACTGGCAGTGTTGCAAAAAAAACAACCCCGTACAGTTTCAATAAGAGCAGTACAAAATAATTTATTAAATGCCGGAGCCTTTATTATGCCTTATATAGATGTGCCATTTGATCATCCATTTTTTATTGCCATACAAAAAATTGGAGCCACCGGAATTTTAAAGGGCACCGGTATACCTTATAAATGGGCTAATCAAACCTGGTTTTACCCCGACTCCACCATAACCGCTCAAGATTTTAAAATAGATATTAAAGCATGTACGGGAATAAATTTTACTTCAGCAAATGATATGGTTACAGTAAATGATCTGGTACAATACATCATCAACATCTATAAAATTAAAGGGAAAAATATTTTATCAAAAAAACAAATAGCTGCTAACTGGGCAAATTTAGGATTAACAAATTTTGACACTGAAAGACCCATAAAAAGATTTGAGGCAGCGGTGTTGCTGAATGCATGGTTAAACCCTTTTGATACTTATGCTATAGACCACAACGGAAATTTTATTTCACAAAAAAATAAACACTGATCAACTTTTATAAATTAAGACAGCTATAACGAGAAAATTATATTTTACATCATAAAACTAAATCTTGCAAGCAGATAAAAAGAGAGCCATTCATCCCGCTTTTTGGATTCCTTCAACCTGGTTTGCCATGGGATTGCCCTTTGTAGCCTTGGCCGCTGCCAGTGCTATAATGTATAAAAACATGGGGATCTCCGATGCAAAAATTGCATTTTTTACTTCGCTGGTAATGTTACCCTGGACGTTGAAGCCTCTTTGGGGGCCCGTTTTAGAAATGTTTAAAACCAAAAAATTTTTTGTGTACATCACCCAAATATTTACTGGTTGCCTTTTTGGCTTGGTGGCACTTAGTTTGCATGCCCATTACTTTTTTGCTATTTCTATAAGTATATTCACCATAATAGCTTTTAGTGGCGCCACACACGATATGGCTGCAGACGGGGTGTACCTTAACGAACTTACACCTAAACTTCAGGCGCTATATGTAGGATGGCAGGGTGCATTTTATAATATTGCTAAAGTTTTTTCCGGTGGGGTTTTAGTGTACCTGGCTGGCGAACTGGAGAAAAAATTTGGTATTGCCAATGCATGGATGGTGGTAATGTTTGCATATGGTGCCATAATGATTTTACTGGGATTGTATAACATGAAAGTATTACCCACCGGCGGTGTTACCAAAAACGTACATTCCGTAAAAGAAGGTTTTGATACTTTAAAAGATGTAATGATTACTTTTTTTAAAAAGAAAAATATTTGGATGGGATTGTGTTTTATTGTGCTGTACCGTTTTGCCGAAGGACAAGCTATTAAAATAACACCACTTTTTTTTAAAGCCGAAAGAACAGCCGGTGGTTTGGGGTTAACCACATCGCAAATTGGAATATTATATGGCGTTTTTGGTGCTGTGGCTTTTGTGCTGGGCTCTATTGCAGCAGGATATTATACTGCAAAAAAAGGCCTGAGCCGTAAAACACTTTTAGTTTTATGTGCCTTTTTTAATATCCCATTTGCGGCATATGCATTTTTGGCAATTACGCAACCGCTAAACTTAAATATAATTGGCGCTGCAGTTGCCATAGAATATTTTGGATACGGCTTTGGATTTGTAGGATTAATACTTTTTATTATGCAGCAAATTGCACCGGGCAAATACAAAATGGCACACTACGCTATTGCCGGCGGGTTAATGAATTTAGGTTTTATGATTCCCTCCATGGTTAGCGGTTTTGTAAGCGATTATTTTGGTTACAAAGATTTTTTTACCTGGGTATTGATTGCCACCATACCTTCATTTTTAATAACCTGGCTGGTGCCGTTGAATAAAATGGAAACACCAGTACCGGAGCCGGACATGGTAATAACCTGATAAATTTATGGTATTACAAAAAAATATAGCCCACTTTTTTGTATCATAAAATAATACTATTATGCTAATTACAGGAACTTTTATAGATGAGATCAGCCACGATATACCACATCAAAACTGGGGACCGGCAGAATGGGAAAAAGATTTTGTACACATGAAAGCTGCAGGTATCGACAGTGTTATTTTAATCCGCTGCGGCTACCGAAAATTTTTAACCTACCCTTCTGCCTACCTGCAAAAAAAATATAATTGTTATAACCCGCCTGCCGACCTGGTAGAATTATTTTTATCGCTTGCAGATAAATACCAAATGCAGTTTTATTTTGGGCTTTACGATAGCGGCCACTATTGGGATACCGGTGATTTAAAACAAGAAATAGAAGACAATAAATTTATTATTGAAGAAGCCTGGAAAACATACGGCCATCATCCTTCTTTTAGGGGCTGGTACCTGAGCATGGAAATAAGCCGGCGTACAATTGGCGCAGTTGAAGCTTTTAAAACCTTAGGCCTTCAATGCAAACAAATCAGCAATAATTTGCCCACTTTTATTTCCCCGTGGATGGATGGAAAAAAAGCCGTGATGGCTTCATCATCCCAACTTACCAAAGCTGAAGGTATAGAAGTGACACAGCATGAAAAAGAATGGAATGAAATTTTCAGTGGTATACAGGGTGCTGTAGACGCTGTTGCATTTCAGGATGGCCATATTGATTTTAATGAACTGCAAACTTTTTTTACAGTAAATAAAAAATTAGCCCACAAATATGGCATGCAATGCTGGACGAATGCTGAAAGCTTTGACCGTGACATGCCTATAAAATTTTTACCTATTAAATTTGAAAAGTTGCGGCTTAAGCTGCAAGGGCTGCAGGTTACGACAAAGCCATCACATTTGAATTTTCGCATTTTATGAGCCCACAATCTGCATACCCGCAGGCACATCATTTATACAACCGCTACCAGGAATACCGAACCGATATTAACCTGCTGCATCTTTAAAATTATTTTCCTTATAAGTATATTTTAAATAGTACAATTATGAAAAACCCGGCATGGTATATTACAGTGTTGTTGTTTTTACAATTAAATACCACATCACAAAATAAAGAAACGCCAATACGTGGCACATGGATAACCAATGTAGCCAGTGATGCCTTAAAATCTAAAAAAAATATTGAAGCAGCAATAAAATTGTGTAAAACCGGTGGGATAAACAATGTGTATGTAGTGGTTTGGAATAAGGGAGTTACCATGTATCCCAGTAAAGTGGTGCAGGATTATATTGGCATTAAACAATCTAAAGTATATGGCAAACTGGATCCGCTTAAAGAAATAATTAAAGCGGGCCACAAAGCCGGCATTAAAGTACATGCCTGGTTTGAATTTGGTTTTTCTTATAATTACGGCGACAGCAATTGTACCTGGCAAAAAAAATATCCGCATTGGGTGGGGCGAGATGTGAATGGAAATCATTTACAAAAAAATAATTTTTTTTGGTGGAACAGTCTGCACCCGGAAGTGCAGAGTTTTATGAATAAGCTTGTTTTGGAGGTGGTAAATAATTATGCGGTTGATGGCATACAGGGCGATGACCGTTTGCCGGCAATGCCCAGCGAAGGCGGCTACGATGCCGTTACAAAAAAAATGTATGCGCAAGAACATGGCGGCGAAGTGCCACCGGCAAATAGTAAGGACAGTGCCTGGGTACAATGGCGGGCCAATAAATTAAGTTTGTACATAAAGCAATTGTACCAATCTGTTAAAACTGCAAAGCCCCATTGTATAATATCGTGGGCGCCCAGTATTTATCCCTGGAGCAAGGAGCAATATTTGCAGGACTGGCCTGCCTGGTTACGCGGCGGCTATGCCGATTATATTTTACCCCAATTGTACCGGTATAATATTGATGCCTATAAAAAAATTATAGATGAACTAAATACACAGGTAACAGCCCTGCAAAAAAGCAGGATCATTCCGGGAATATTAACATCGCTGGGTGATGGTTATTTGGTAAATAAAGAAATGTTGCAACAAATGATAACGTATAACCGCAAAAATGGCTATCAGGGAGAGTGTACATTTTATTTTGAAACGTTACGGCGCCTCGGTAATTATTATTAATATAAAAAACAAAGGCTTATTATACTTTTATCAACATTTTTTATTTTTAATAAAAAAATCATTTTTTCAATCTGATTTTAAATTCGATACCCCTATCTTTGCAATCCAAAATTTAAAAGCGCTGAATTGGTAGCTCAGTTGGTAGAGCAATACACTTTTAATGTATGGGCCCTGGGTTCGAGTCCCAGCCAGTTCACAAAAGCCCCCGTTATTCGGGGGTTTTTTTATTTAAATTTGTTTGCATACACCCATTTAACTCACTTATTTTTGCCAATAATAATTTATATGAGTACGTATTTTAAAAATAAAGTTGTTGCAATTACCGGAGGCAGCGATGGCATTGGTAAAGCACTGGTTGATATGTTGATTAATATGGGGGCAAAAGTTGCCACCTGTGGCCGTAACCAGGATAAATTATACGATCTGCAGGTAAAACATTCCGGCCAACCGCTGCACACATTGGTTGCCGATGTAAGTAATTTAAACGATTGTAAAAATTTTATCAATACCACCATTAAAACTTTTGGTGGCATAGATATTTTGATTAACAATGCCGGCATATCCATGAGGGCTTTATTAAAAGATGCCGACATTGATGTTTTTAAAAAAGTGATGGATATTAATTATTATGGAACGGTGTATTGCACTAAATTGGCGCTGCCATCGGTAATAGAAAGAAAAGGAACCATTGTTGGGGTGTCATCAATTGCCGGTTACCGGGGTTTGCCGGGCCGCAGCGGTTACAGTGCCAGTAAATTTGCTGTTAATGGATGGCTTGAAGCAGTAAGAACAGAATTGATGGATGATGGCGTAAATGTAATGTGGGTTTGCCCGGGGTTTACTTCTTCAAATATTCGCAATGCTGCCTTAAATGATAAAGGACAAAGCCACGGACAAAGCCCGATGGACGAAGGTGCCATGATGACTTCTGAAGATTGTGCAGAGAGAATTTTAAAAGCCATCGAAAAAAGAAAAAGAACTGTAGTAATGACGTTCACTGGTAAGCGAACAGTTTTTATGAATAAATTTTTTCCGCGTTGGGCCGATAAATTAACAAAGAAATTTTTTTTTAAAAACGGAGAACTGGTACGGTAACTTGTTAATTGGTTAACTGGTTAATTTGTATTAGCCCGTTAGTAATTATTTAATAAACAACTTCAACCAATAAACGAATTAACCGATTAACTATTACAAAATGCCTTTATTAACCCTTACATCAGATATTGGCCACCAGGATTTTTTAGTGGGTGCCATTAAAGGGCAGTTGCTGCAGGCAAATGAAGGCTTTACTATTGTTGATATTACGCATCACTTATCGCCGTTTAATTATCCGCAGGCGGCATACGTTTGCCGCAATGCAATAAAAAATTTTAAACCCGGTACTTTTCACCTGGTGCTGGTAAATTTGTTTGATGAAAAACCCGAGCACATGTTACTGGCCCTGCACAATGGCCATTATATTGGCTGCGCCGATATTGGTTTATTAACCATGATATTGGAAGAAGTACCGGAAAAAGTTGTAGCACTTGCATTAGATAAAACGCATCAAAAAAACACCTTGTATTGCACTACCATTTTTGCAAAAGCATTTAACCAATTGCTTGCCGGAAAAACTTTAGAAGAAATTGGCGATGCCAGCGTATCCATACAGGTAAAAAATCCATTAAAACCAATGCTGGGCAATAATTGGATTGAAGGACAAATAATTTTTATAGATAATTTTGAAAACGTAATTGTAAATATTAC
>JAYURK010000234.1:0-23130 GCA_043756235.1 Ferruginibacter sp.
CAGCGTAATTATTTAAAAGTTGGTTTTGGTAATTTTTCTACACCATATGTAAGTGCAGGTTTTAGTTTTGGAGATGCTAAAACAAGTTTATTAAATGTGTATGCCGATTATATTTCCAGCAAAGGAAAAATAAAATACCAGGATTACAGCCAGCTTAATTTAAAAGCCACAGGAAGTTATTTCACCGCAAAAAATGAAGCCTACGGCGCTGTAAACTTTAGCCAGAACGATGTGTATTTGTATGGCTACGATCATGCATTATACAATTATAAAAAAGATAGCGTTCGCAACCAGTACCAGGACCTTTTACTTAAAGCGGGCATACGTAATACAGTTGTGGGAGCGTTTGGTATCAAATACAATCCCAATGTTCAGGTAAATGTTTTTACCGGCAAAAATAAATTAAGCGAAAGTTCTTTAATAGTTACTGCACCACTTGAAAAACAATTTGGCGAAGCCATGGCAATTAAAGTAGAGGGCCGAGCAGACATTACTTCCTACACCACTAAAGATCTTGCCAATAATGTAAAACTCAGCAATAATATTTTTCAGGTGGCGCCGTCATTAAGTTTTGTTTCGCCACGCTTTAGCATTAATGCTGGCATTACACCCACCTGGGATAATGGCACTTTTGTTTGGTTACCCAACGTGTATGCAGAGGCGCAGGTAAAAGAAAAAGTATTTATGATTCAGGCAGGTTGGGTGGGTAAATACACTAAAAATACTTTTAGAAATCTTATAGCCATCAATCCTTATTTGCAAACTATTGCAGCGCAAAAAAATACCAAAGAAGTGGAATACTATGGCGGCATAAAAGCAACTTTAGGCAAGCATTTTAATTTTAGTGCCAAGGCAGGATTTATCAGTTATACCGATTTGCCTTTATTTATAAATGATACTGCAACAGATGAAAAATCTTTTAAAGTAGTATATGAAAACAAAGCCAATAATTTAAGAGTACATGGCGATATCAGTTATATTAATCAGGACAGGTTTACGCTAACCGCCGGATTAACTTTAAATGGTTACACTGGTTTTAATACTAACGGCAAAGCGTGGAATACAGTGCCCATGGAGTTTACCAGTTCGCTACGCTGGTGGGCATTTAAACAAGTTTTGCTTAAAGGAGATTTTTATATGTTTGGTGGCGGCAATTACTTAGCAAAAAATAACACTGCAAAAAACTTTAAAGGTGGCACCGATTTAAGTGCCGGTATGGAATTTAAAGTAAACAAAATGTTCAGCGCATGGCTGGATGTAAATAATATTTTAAATAATAAATACCAGCGCTGGCATAATTACGAAGTGTATGGATTGAATGTATTGGGCGGCGTTAGGATTACTTTTTAATGTTGTCTGCTGTTAATTTGTAAAGCACTTTATAAATTAACAATTCTCAATTTTCAATATTCAACGCTCAATGAAATACATTTGTATTAATTGGGAGTACACTTTCAGCAAAGCAACAAAAAAAATCAATACCATGCGTTTACATTAAAAATTGAACATTGAGTATTGAGTATTTTTTTGGAGCCAAGCTCCTGTAATACTATTTGGCTTTATTGGCGTCGCACTCTTGTACAGTATATCATTATTGAACTTTTATTAAAGCGGTCAATTAAAGAGTAATAAAATTTCTATCTTCGCTGCTGTCTTCAAGTTCCCTCTCTTTTGGAGTGGGGTTGGGGAGAGGTCTAACATCTTACATTCCATGCAACAATTAATTGCTTCATATCTTTTTCAAAATAAATACTGTGCCTTGCCGGGCATTGGCAGTTTATGGGTTACTGCCGGCAATGCCGCCACCGATTTTCTGGATAAAAAAATTAAAGCTCCGCAAACAACAATTATTTTTAGTGATGTTGAAAATAAAGACGAAGGCTTGTTAGATTATATTGCTGCCAGTACCAGCAGCGATAAATACGAAGCCACCGAAGCACTGGAACATTTTTGCGACGCTGTAAAAAATAACCTGGCCAATAATTCGCCTGCAACATTAATGGGAATAGGAGAATTTTTTGTTGACGGCGCTGGTAAAATTCAATTTCAACCTGCCGCTTTACCCGAAGCTTTTTTGCCTGATGTAAAAGCAGAAAGGGTCATTCATCCCGAAGCAGAACACCATATTTTAGTTGGTGATAAAGACAGCACTAACACTTTAATGACGGAATATTTTAGTGATACAGCGCCTGTACAAAAGAACCGTTGGTGGATTTGGGCTATAATAATTGCATCGGTTGCTTTACTGGCATTGCTCATTTATTCAAATAGTGTAAATGCTTCTTCAATGGCGGGTAGTGCAATGCCCATATAAGAATAGTGATGAAAAAAACTACAAGGATAATATTGTTCTGTGTTTGTTGTTTGGCATTTATAAGCTGCGACAGGGTAACAAAAAATCTTGCCAAAGAACATTTAAGAGATAAGGCCACAAAAACTTACCTGAATGATACAGTTAGATTGCAGTATGTTGAAAATACTGGGGCAGCTTTAAGTTTGGGAGATGATTTGCCCAAGCAGGTTAGCTTTTGGATGTTGAGTATTTTACCATTAGTAATTTTATCTGCCTTATTTATTTATACGCTGAAAAATTTGCAACAAATGAGTGCATTAAAAATATTTTCTATTGCCCTTATTTTTTCCGGCGGTATAGGAAATATTACCGACCGTCTTTTGTACGACAGGCATGTTGCCGATTTTTTAAATGTAGGCATTGGCAGTATTCGTACAGGTATTTTTAATGTGGCTGATATTTGTGTTACTGCTGGTGTAATAGGCCTCTTACTATTTTTTAATGGTAAACAAAATAATCCAACTGTAAATACAAACGAAATTGCTGCTTAATAAAGTATTATTGTATGATCCATTACACTAACTGCCCCATTTGTTTTTCTCCAAATATTGCTCCACAACTAACTGCAAAAGATAATACCGTTTCGCAAAAAGAATTTGCTATCTGGCATTGCAAAAACTGTACAGCAGGGTTTACGCAGGATGTGCCTGCACAAAACGAAATAGGTGTGTATTATCAGTCCGAGAACTATATATCTCACAGCGATACTAAGAAAGGTTTTGTAAATACTTTATACCATTGGGTACGCAGCCGCACTTTAGATAAAAAAAAACAATTACTTATTGATGAAGTGGGTATTACAAAAGGAGAGATGCTGGATATTGGTTGCGGTACCGGCGCATTTTTAAATACCATGAAAACTGCTGGCTGGGGTATTACGGGTTTAGAGCCCGATGCCACTGCAAGAGCAAAAGCGGCAGAATTATATTCCATACATCCGCTTTCGTCCGAAAAAATATTTGAATTAAAACCTGGATCTTATCACGCCATAACGATGTGGCATGTGCTGGAGCATGTGCATGAGTTGCATGCATACATAAAACAATTATCAACCTTACTTACACCCAACGGAAAAATATTTATTGCAGTACCCAACTACACTTCTAAAGATGCAGCAATTTATGCAGCGCATTGGGCAGCTTACGATGTGCCCCGGCATTTGTATCATTTTTCTCCTGCAAGTATGCGGCAATTAATTTCAATGTACAATCTTAAAATCACAGCTGTCAAACCTATGTGGTACGACAGTTTTTATGTGAGCATGCTGAGCGAAAAATATAAAAATGGCAAAGGGAATATTGTAAAAGCATTTTGCAACGGTTTTATATCTAACTTAAAAGCATTGGGAGATAAAACAAAATGCAGCTCGGTTATTTATGTAATAAGTAAAGAAGCAAGCCGCAACGCAAATTAAATCCAGTATTTACTATACACTTTATTTTAGGCCACAACTATCTTTCATTTTATTTATCAGTGCCTTAAGTTCATCTATCTGTTTTTGCTGTTCTTTAACTGCGTTTTACCGCATTGCAAGCTGTTAAACCCTCTATGGGTTATACACAATGAATCTGAAAAAATCGAATTCATCGTCAGTAGACCAATTCATTCCTGTAACATAAAAAAAACCGTTATTCGGTTCTCCTGAAACACGGATATGTTCATATGCGCTGTTTACTTTTATAATTGAATTTACTGTAACACCGGGGCAAGTAATTTTAAATTTCTGAATACTACCGCCCAACGATACTGCAGTAAAATTTGGGGTGCCTGAAAAAGTGGTGCTGTCATAAAATGAAGAATATTTAACAGTGCCGTAGCACAAAGGTTGCAATGGAGAATAACTACTGTTTGCTATATTTAGTATGTTACCGGCAATATTAATATTTCCATCTACATCTAGTCTTTCAGTTGGTGTTGCGTCAGCAATCCCTAAGTTTCCACTGTTATCTACAAAAACTCTGTCTATACTATTCGTTCTCACTATAAATCTACCGGTCTCATTTGCCCCATTGGTACCAATGCGAATATCATTTCCTGCCAATTGAACAAATCCTTTGTCGGTATAACCGGCAGAAGGAGTATTGCTTTGTCTTAACTGAAAAATAGGATTAACAGCTTCAAGTAAAATTCCTTCGCTTGCAGTCGAAGATCTTTACGGTATCGCCTTTTATATTACGGCTACATGCAATTTATCTGTTGGTGAGGTGATGCCTATATTTTGAGCTGCCCATTGTTTAACAGTACATATCACAAGAAACAGCATAATAAATTTTTTCAAAATAAGATTTTAGTTGTTAGTATTTTTTAAAAGAATGGCTTCTAGTCTTTGAAGTCTTACCTGTAGTGTAGTATTATTATTTTTCAATTCGTCAATTTGTTTCTGCTGATCTTTGATTGCCTCTATCATCACCGGCACTAAATTTTGATAAGCTACTGATTTCATTCCATTGGCATCGTTGCTTACAAGCTCAGGATAAACGGCTTCTACATTTTGGGCTATTAACCCAATCTGCAGCCGGGCATCTTTTTTCAATTCAGGTCTCCAGTTGTATTGATACCCTTTTAATTGCATCAGTTTATTTAATGAATTTGAAATTGGTTCTATGTTTTGTTTAAAACGGGCATCACTGCTTTGGGTAAGGGTGCCCGAAAGGGTAGCATTACCGCTGGGAAAAATGACCAACTGATCGTTTCCATTTGTTCTTACCACAAAGTTGCCGGTAGCATTTGTTGAATAAGTGCCGATGCGAATATTATTGCCAGACAGTTGCACAAATCCCTTATCTACTCCTCCTGCTTCCAATTGAATTTCCGTATTGGCACCGCTGTTAATAACCAATTTTTCTTCCGGGGCATCCGTGCCTAAACCTACATTACCACTTTTCAAAACCACCATAGCATTGCTCCGGTTATTATCCTCTCCATTACCAATAATAAATAGAGGGGATGTGCTTGTTACAGATGATTGCGGAGAGGACAAAATTGGATCGTTGTAAATACCAATTACAGTTCCGGCATAACCTCTCGAAATAGTTTGTTGTCCCATAGTAGTTGAAAAAAATCCGGTAGCATTAGTTAAGTTGCCCATTGCAGTTGAACCAACTCCAGTTGCATTTGTGTTAGAACCCATCGCAGTTGAACTACTTTCACTGGCAGTAGTATTAAGACCCGAGGCGAATGAAGCAATTCCAATATTATCCTTATCCCATGCCGATCCATTTACAAAACCAACTCTAAATGCTGCTTTGTCAGCATACCACATCATTCTTCTGCCTCCTCCTTGCAGCGGCGGATTACCTGCTATTGGCGCTGGTGATCCCGCTGCCGAAAAGACAACACTACTATCCTTAACATGCAGCCTTGCCATGGGTATATCGTTATTAATCCCTACATTACCATTTTTTAAAACCACCATGGCATTGCTCAGGCTACTACCATCATTTCCGTTGCCTATAATAAATAAAGGTGTTGCAGTTGTAGCTGAGGATTGAGCAGTAGAAAGAATTGGATTGTTAAACATACCTATTACCGTACCAGCAAAGCCCCTAGCGGTTGTAAAACGTCCCATTGCGGTTGAAAAAATGCCACTGGCATCTGTATTATCTCCCATTGCGGTTGAAGCAGAGCCACTGGCAGTTGTACTATTTCCCATTGCGGTTGAAACAATGCCACTGGCATCTGTATTATCTCCCATTGCGGTTGAAACAATGCCACTGGCAGTTGTACTATTTCCCATAGCGGTTGAATTACTGCCACTGGCGGTTGTACTACTTCCCATAGCGGTTGAATTACTGCCACTGGCAGTTGTTGAAAATCCCATAGCAGTTGAAGTAAATCCGCTGGCGGTTGTAATATTTCCCATAGCCGTTGAAATTATTCCCATTGCCGTTGTATTATTCCCCGAAGCAAAAGAATATACTCCAATATTATCTTTATCCCATTGGGTAAAGCTAACACGGCCAACTCTGAATGCAGCTTTATCAGGATACCACATCATGCGCCTGCCAACACCTTGCAGGGGCGGGTTACCAGGTGTGCCAGGGACATCTCCAGTTGCCGAAAAGACAACATTACTATCTGTAACATGCAGCCTGGCCAATGGCATAGTAGTGCCGATGCCGACACCTTGTGAATAACTAGTCATTAGATTTAGGGTAACAATGAAAAAGAAAATAATTTGTTTCATGATTTTTGTTTTATGATAAAAAATCCAGTTCAATCAATAGCCGGAGCCGTTTTCCTTTCCTCATGTATTTAATTGTGTCCATGCATTAACGTTATAAAACCAAAAACTGTTGGTAGTATTATCAAATACAAGCAAGCCTGTAGCTGCAGTAGTAATTGCGGTTCTTTCCGTTGTTGTCATTCTCGGAATAAGCAAGCCTTTGGTAGTACTGGCTATATCTAATTGTGCAGATGCATTGGGTGTTGTAGTGCCAATGCCTACATTTTGTGCCTGTAGCAAATCGCTATTTATAAATGTCAGCAGCAGTAAAAAGAATTGTTTCTTATGTTTTTTTTTATAATAAAGAATTCAATTCACTTTGTTGCAGCAACTCTTTTTAGTTTTTCTTACTCATCAATATTTCTATTTTATGTTGCATCTCTTTCATTTCCATTTGCAGTTTTTTATTTTCAACAATCAATTCCTGTATAGCTCTTAGTGCAATGCCGGATGGATCAATGGAAGAAATGGATTTATCATCATCACCAACACCAAAGAGCTTGTAAAAGTCCTGCGCCGTCGGGCCGATATGTGCTGATGAAGCCTGCCCTTTATAATTCCATTTGGTAATAGGAAGCTGCATTATCTTTTGCAGTAATTCTTTGCCATTGATGTCAGAAAAATTTTCTTTTTTATTTGCATCACTGGTGTTCGTCCAGGTGCCACCTGCACTCAGATAAGCCCCATTGCCATTGGTAGCATCATCGCCAACCTGCAATACACCTGATGATACATTTCGACCAAAACCCCATTTGGTAACCGTACTGTTGCCAAAACGCATGGTGTTTGATGTGTTTACCAGTGTATTGTATCCGATTGCAGTAGCATTACTTAATCCCGTGGCCTGCACATTGGAGTTATAACCTATTGCGGTATTAAAGTCTCCGGTGGTGTTGAAATCAAGGGCGCCGCCGCCTACAGCAACATTATACCCTCCGTTTGTATTTGCCGTCATTGTACGGTCGCCAATTGATGTATTATAAAAGCCTGATGAGCTGGCATAAAGAGCTTTGTAGCCGAAAGCACAGTTGTAACCACCTGTTAAATTGTTCTTGAGCGAATGAGAACCGAAGGCGTTATTATTCTGGCCTGAAGTATTGTCGGACAATGATGAATCGCCGGTTGCAGTATTCCACACACCATTCACATTACTCAACAATGAAGCAAACCCGATTGCAGTATTGTTGTCACCTGTAGTATTTGAATACAAAGCACTGGAACCAACTGCAGTATTTTGGAAACCATTGAGGCTATTGTTGTACAATGCCTTGTATCCAACTGCTACCAGGTCGGAGCCGGCTGTGTTATTAAACAACGCCTGAAATCCAATAGCAACATTTGCATTTCCATAATCATTTTTTGCAAGAGCCAACATTCCCAATGCAACATTGTCATTGCCGTCAAAATTATCCCTCAATGCACTTACTCCAACTGCCGTGTTATTATCACCGCTGATATTTTCGCTGAATGCTAAATAACCTACAGCAACGTTTTGAATGCCGGTGGTATTTAATGCAAGTGTTTTATTGCCAAAGCCTGAATTTGAAAAACCAGTTGTATTGTTGGTAAAGGTTTGATAACCCAATGCTGTGTTTCCCTGGTTATTAATAAACCCGGCCCTGTTATTGTTCACCTTAAAAACCAACGGTTCATCATCGGTAGTGCCAATAAAATTTACAGCGGCATTAGTACCTGCATTGCCACCCAGCTTCCATACTTTATTGGCAGCAGGGATCTCCCTCCATGCTGCTCCCTCATAAAACCAAAAACTGCTGGAAGTACTATCAAATACCATCAGCCCTTTTGGTAAAGGCGTAATAGCAGTTCTTTCCGTTGTTGTCATTCTGGGTATCAGCAATCCTTTTGTAGTACTGGCTACATCTAACTGTGCAGATGTGTTAGGTGTAGCGGTACCAATGCCAACATTTTGGGCAGAAAGCATCTGGGAGTTTACAATTACAAGCAGGCAAATAATTATTTTTTTCATGTTTGTGTTTTACTAATTATGAGAATAAATCCAGTTGATTAATAATTGCTGCGGCAATTTTTAGTTTGAACCACCACTTTCCTTCATTTTATTTATCAAGGCTTTTAATTCATCTATTTGTTTTTGCTGTTCTTTCACTGCGTTTATCAGCGGCATCACAAACTCGGCGTACCGGATAGCATACCTGTCTGTTTCATTTTCAGGTTTTGTAACAGCATTGAAACCGGCATTATATTCCTGCAGAATTTTTTCTACATCCTGTGCTATTAAACCTGTATATTTAATTTCTTCCTGGCCTTTGTCTGTTAAATTATAAGTAACCGGGTTTAGTTTCAGGATAAAGCTTAAACCGAGGAAAGATGGTTGAATGTTTTTTTTGAACCGGCCATCACTTAATGTACTCCAGCCTACTTCGCCACCTATTTGTGTAACGGCAGTATTGCCAATCTTTATACGGTTACTTGCAGTTACTACGGCGCCATTACCAACAGCTGTGGCATTGGAAAATGATGCGGCACTGGCATCAGCATTGTAACCGATAAAAGTATTATTGCTTCCATTGTTAAAAGCATTGCCGGCACTGTTTCCCAAGGCAGTATTAAAATTGCCGGACGTTGTTAATGATAGAGAGATTCTGCCAATGGCGGTATTAAAAGAGCCACCACTGTTATTGGTTAAACTTTGATACCCAATGGCGGTGTTATACTGACCGCTGGTAGTGGCCTCCATTGACAAACTACCCACGGAGGTGTTTTGTGAACCAGTGCTAAGAGTCAATGAATTGTATCCTAATGCAGTATTATCAGCACCCGTTGCATTAGTATAGCCAGACCGATATCCTGCGAAGGTGTTTGAACTGCCGGTTGTATTATTTAATAATGATTGATATCCAACTGCTGTATTATGAAGCCCAGTATTCGCCGAGGCAGTAGTTGATCCCCGAAGTGCTTCAAAGCCGACCGCCACATTGGTGTTGGTAAAAGGAGTGGTTGTGTTATTGGCATAATACATAGCATTGGTACCGATGGCAGTTGCATTATTGCCTGCTACATTGGTAGGAAGTGCATTTGTACCAACAGCGGTATTGGAAGTGCCCGTAGTATTTGAACTTAGTGAATAAGTGCCTAAGCCGGTATTATAATACCCGGTAGTATTGTTCCAGAGTGAATTCATTCCATTAGCTGTATTCCAAATACCTGTAGTATTTGAAGAAAGGCTATTCAATCCGGTGGCACTATTCCAATACCCGGTAGTATTGTTTAATAAAGTTTGATAACCAATAGCGGTATTACCAGTGCCAGTATTAGCTGCAGGTGTTGTAGAACCTCTCAAGGCTTCAAAGCCCACAGCCACATTATTATTAGTAAAGGGAACCGTTGTGTTATTAGCATAGTACATGGCATTGGTACCGATGGCAGTTGCATTATTGCCTGCTACATTGGTAGGAAGTGCATTTGTACCGACAGCGGTATTGGATGTGCCCGTACTATTTGAACTTAGTGAATAAGTGCCTAAGCCGGTATTATAATACCCGGTAGTATTGTTCCAGAGTGAATTCATTCCATTGGCTGTATTCCAAATACCTGTAGTGTTTGAAGAAAGGCTATTCAATCCAGTGGCACTATTCCAATACCCGGTAGTGTTGTTTAATAAAGTTTGATAACCGATAGCGGTATTACCAGTACCTGTATTAGCTGCAGGTGTTGTAGAACCTCTCAACGCTTCAAAGCCCAGAGCCACATTCTTACTGGTAAAAGGAATTGTTGAGTTATTAGTATAAAGCATGGCATTGGTACCTATGGCAGTTGCATTATTGTCAGCAACATTCGTAAAAAGCGAATTTGTACCAACAGCAACATTGCTGGTGCCTGATACATTTGAGTTAAGTGAGTAAGCCCCTAAACCGGTATTATAGTTTCCGGTAGTATTGTTCCAAAGTGTATTCATTCCATTGGCAGTGTTCCAGAAACCTGTTGTGTTGGAGTAAAGTCCATTCATTCCGATTGCAGTGTTTTGATTTCCTGTTGTATTTGCATTTCCGGCCTGATAGCCCCAAAAACTATTAAACAGCAGATGGTCAATCCGTCCGGCTTTCTGGTTATTTACTTTTACATTAAAAGGTATATTATCGGTAGTGCCTATAAACTGATTGTTATCGGTAAGACCGGCATTTCCTTGGGTTTTCCATACAGCAGTATCCTGCTGGCTGGCAGCGATTAGCAGTAGCCATTTAGTGCCACTGTAATAATAAAAGCCGATACTGTCTGGTCCATTTTGAAAAATCAATAACCCTGCTGCTGGTGTTGTAATAGCATTTTTTTCAACCTTACTCATCCGGGGTATCAGCAAGCCTTTTGTAGTACTGGCTACATCTAATTGTGCAGATGTATTGGGAGTAGCAGTGCCAATGCCTACAGTCTGAGCTATCAATAAATGTAATTGCCCCATAACCAATAAGCAGAGGATCGTTTTTCTCATATGCTGTATTTTATTATTTATAATAGCGAATCCAGTTCAATAAGTAATTGCAACAACTTTCCCTTTTTAATATCATCCCCAAAAAATTTTTTCGCCTGTGGCACAATATACTTTTCAGTGTTGCTTGCGCTTCGGTTTTGCTGCTGCACCATGTTGGGGATGTACACAAACTGAAGCCACTCCGCAAAATCCTGTTCAGTAATAATATTTCTGCTTGCATAATCATTCACCCATTCGGGCAATTGTTTTTTCCACAAACCACATTGTTTTAATTCGTCTTTTATCTCGTTTAATTTTTCTGCTATAAAACTTATCTCAGTCATTTGTTATTTTTAAATTGCTAAACTAAAACTGCAGCGGCTAACGCAAAACAGTAAAAAAGGGAAAGGAACAAAAAAATTAGCCTGCGGCATAAAGACGCAGTGTTAATTATTAAACGGCAGCCTTAATGAGCAAATGGCAAAACAATCGGAAAAAGGATGTATATTTTTGCTTTATTTAATTTGAAAAAACCGATTTGCATATTATTTTTTTTAATAGCTGTACTGCACCCTGCAATCAGCCAGGTAAGTAATCATATTACCACCAGCCAAGGCTTGGGTACCAATATGCTAACTACTATTATAAGAGACCGTAATAATTATATGTGGATATGCTCTTACAACGGTTTGTTTAAACATGAGGGTTCGGACATAAGAAATTTTAAAAAAAGCACCGACACCACCAGATCAATAAGTGCCGAAGAGATGCATGGCATTTTTGAAGACCGCTACGGTTCTATCTGGACAGGTACAACAGCAGGGGTGGATAAAATTGACCCGGTAAGCGGAAAAGTACAACACTATAATTTGCGTAACCCCGATAACCTTTCTACTCATGTAGGTTATATCACCTCTATTTTTCAGGATAATAAAGATGCCATCTGGATAGGTACCGATGTGGCTTTGTTTAAACTAAATTATACAACAGGCAATTATAAAGTGTTGCCGGTAACAAAAGATGAAAAAGGAATTGTATCGCATTATATGGGTTACCGTCCTTCTGTAGAAACTAAAGATGGCTTATGGTTAAGTACCGATGAGGGGCTGATGTTTTATGAGTATGCATCAGAAAAATTTTATCACCGCTATTATAACCCCGATAAAAAACCTGTATTTAATATGGCTCCCCCTTTTAAATACAGCAATGGTAATAGTGCCGAAATGTGCAGTGATGCAAAAGGCAACCTGTATTTTATTACCGGCGGTAATTTATTGGGATGCTATAATCCGGTTACCAATAAGTTAGATAGTTTTCGTTTTGAATATCCACCCGGTGCATGGCAATGTTGTAATACAATGTGCGCTGATGATTTTGATAATATCTGGATAGGCTTCCGGCATGGTGGCCTGCTGGTTTTTAATCATCAAACAAAATCATTTCTTACCATACAAAAAAAAGAAATCAACAGCCTTATCAGCAGCAACTATATAAGCTCTGTAGCCAAAGATTACCAGGGAAAAATGTGGGTTACCACTGAAAATGGTTTACATATAATTGATTTGTACAACAAGGGTGTGCAGCAAATTGCAGTAAGCAACCGGCCCGATTTTGAACCGATAAAATATCAATCGGGTATTATTTCTATTGATAAACAGGATAATGTTTATATTCCTTATTTTAGAGGCGGCATTATTACTTTTAATGCCGTCAGCCAATTTGTACAGTACACTTCTGCTGCAGATACTACAATAGGTAAAACCAGTTTTATTTATCCTGATGATAAAAATAATTTATGGCTTGCTGCCAACAGCACATTTATTCAAAGAACATCCTTACAGAATAATAAAAACGGCAGGCAAAAACTTTTTGCACTATCAGATTCTTTACAGGTAACCAGCTCAAATGCCGTGTGGATGTTTAAAAGCCCTGATAACAGCTATTATATTAAGAAAGGAAACGGATGGTGGTATCATGTAACTGCCAACGGGGTTAAATCTTTTTCAGGCATTGGTTTTATGAAACAGGGCTGTGTATCAAAAGACAGTCAGGCACTGTGGTATATTGCCGGGGATTTAAATTTAGCACGCCGTGATTTTAAAACAGAAAAAACCGACACTGTTTTTTTGCAGACCCTGTTAAAGCAAACAAATTTTTACTTTACTAACCCAAGGGATATAGTGGATGATGGCAATGGAAGTATATGGGTCACTTCTCAAAACGGGTTATTGCAATATGATACTAAGAAGAAGCAAATAACTATACACACTTCTGCCGACGGGCTTTCGCACAGCTTTACCCACGCTTTATATGCTGATGAAGCACAAAGAGTATGGGTACTCTCTCTTGGCGGTGTTGATTGTTACGATCCGGATACAAAAAAATTCAGGAATGTTACCAACTTTAGTTCGGGAAAATATATGGATGCTTACGGCAGCTCTGTAAGTACCAGTGATGGCAGGATTTGTTTTGTTACCGGAAATAAAGTTGTGCTGATTGATCCGGCAATTGTTTTTAACAACAGCACCACTAATACAATTATACGTTTGCACGAAATGCAGATTAATAATGAACCGGTAAACCCCAATGACTCTTTGCTGCTTATGCAATTGCCCTGGCAAAAGAACAGGTTATTTTTTAGGTTTGGATTATTGGAATTTGACGACCGGGAAAAAGTATTGTATGCTTATAGATTAGATGGACTTAATCCTGACTGGATAAGTATAGCATCAAGAAATGAAATTCAGTTTGATGCTTTGTCTGCCGGCAGCTACACGTTACAGATAAAAGCAACAACCGGTAATGGCAAAGACTATTTGTATCAACTTTCTTTTCGTATAAAATCACCCTGGTGGCAAACCTGGTGGTTTAGAATTTTTGCAATAAGTATTATAGCCCTGCTTATTTATTATTTATTCAGGCGCAGGATAAAAACTATACAAAATAAAGCAGCCATACAGCAACAATTGGCGGAGCTTGAAGCTAAAGCCATTCGGGCACAAATGAATCCTCATTTTATTTTCAATAGCCTTAATGCAATTCAGGAAACCATAATTACAGAAAAAGTAGATGCAGCCTATGATTATTTATCAAGGTTTTCTAAACTTTTAAGAATGGTGCTTGACAATTCAGAAAAAAATTTTATTTCTCTAAACAGCGAACTGGAAACTATACGTTTATATCTATCTTTAGAAGCGCTTCGGTTTAGCCAGTCCTTTACTTATTCAATTGAATTGGATGAAGACCTTGATAAAGATGATATATTTATTCCGCCATTATTACTGCAGCCATTTGTTGAAAATGCTATCTGGCATGGATTAATTAGTAAAGAAGGAGAAAAAAAACTCGTACTTCAATTTGAAGAAAAGCAAGGCAACCTGCTATGTATTATTCATGACAATGGAATTGGAAGGGAAAGATCTGCTGAGATTAAAAAGCAAAAACTGGGTGCCAATCGCTTCGAATCTAAAGGAACTAAACTGGTTTTGCAAAGAGTGGAAATACTGAACCGGGAAAAAGCCGGCTCGGCAAATATTGAAACTATTGATTTGTATGATGAAGCAGGAAATGCTGCCGGAACAAAAGTAATAGTAACATTAGCCACAGATTTTAAAACTGCTAAACTAAAAGGCAAATGATTAAAATATTAATTGTTGACGACGAGCAGGCAGCATTACGTATTTTAAAAGTGCTGATTGAAAAATATATTTCGGTAGATAAGCAGATTGAAATTTCAAATAATGCTGCTGATGCACTGGAGCTTATGAAAACTTTTCAACCTACATTGGTAATGCTGGATATTGAAATGCCGGGCATGAATGGTTTTGATTTTATGAACAAAGCCAGCGAATGGGATTTTGAGGTAATTTTTACAACAGCATATGATCAATATGCTATCAAGGCCATCCGGTTTAGTGCATTGGATTATTTATTAAAGCCTATTGATATTGTTGAATTAAAGAATGCCATAAACCGGCATATTGTAAAAAAACAATTTTCAGCTGTAAATGCTCAGCAGCCGCTGGTTGATAACCTTATTTACAATTTGAAGCAAAACAACCAGCAAGAATTTAAACTGGCCTTGTCAACCAGCGAAGGAATTTTTTTATACAATCCAAAAGAAATAATTATGCTGGAAGCAAGCAGTAATTATACTAAATTTTATTTTAGCAATCAGCAATCATTAATTGTATCAAAAACATTGAAAGAGTATGAAGATATACTGGTGGAACACCTGTTCTTAAGGATTCATAAATCCTTTTTGGTAAACAGAATGCATATAATAAAAATTGACAGGGAAGGAATGCTGGAATTAAGTAATAAAATGCACATTCCTGTATCAAGGCGCAGAAAAGCAGAAATATTCCAATTGTTTAATCAAACTTAGCAGAACTTTTTTGGCAGCTGTTAATCTAATTTAAAGTTATCTCAAATAATTTTGGCCAGCGTTTACCGGTAATGTAAATTTTCTTTGTAGCACTATCGTAAGCAATACCATTTAATACATCGGTTCTTTCAGCAATATTTTCCTTTGGAAAATATTTTTCTTTTAATCCAGGCAAATCCATTTTGCCCACCACTTTTCCGCTGGAGGGATCAATTTTTACAATAAAGTCTCTTTGATAAACATTTGCAAACACAAAGCCTTCAATATATTCCAATTCGTTAATTGAATCAACCGGCCTGCCATCTTCAGTTACTGCAATGGTGTTTTTAACCCTGAAGGTTTCAGCATCTACAAAATATAAATTGGCGCTGCCGTCGCTTATAATTAAATCTGTTCCATTGTTGGTAATGCCCCATCCATCGTAAGGCCAGTTAAAAGTTTTGAGGGGTTTATCAATGTTATTTACATCATACACATATACAATGTGGTTCTGCCAGGTTAACTGGTACAATTTTTCATTAAAAATATTTATCCCTTCACCAAAAGTGCTGTCGGTATTGCTCTTTCCAATTTTATGCCGCTTTTCAACTTTGCCCGTTTTTACATCTGCAATTTGTAACATGGAGTTGGTGTAATCTCCCGTGCCTTCGTACAATTTTCCATTATACAATTGTAAACCCTGTGTGTAAGCACTGGTATCGTGCGGATAAATATTTACAATATTGTATTTTATTTGTGGTGTTGGTATTGGCCGCAGATCTTCATCCACTTCCGCAGTCTTATCTTCATTACCATTACAGGCTGCAAAAAATATAATTACAAAAAGGGCAAAAATGTATCTCATAACTTTAATGTATCAGCAAATGTAATAAACTGCACCTGATGTATATTCTTTTTATTTGTAAAATATTGTAAATATCTGCGGCTATATTATTACAGCAATAACAATAATAGGGGTCTAAAAATTATAAAGTAAATAATGACCAATGACTATTCTCTCTCCACTCAATGCCTCAATGACTCATTTCCGAACTTGTATAAATTACATTGCGCTTACTCAAATAATTCATCATAAAATTAAAACAGTTTTCATCCTTACCCACCAGCTCCGGAGGAAAAACACCTTTGGCTGTAAATAAATTATTTATCAGCATATTTAATGCGGCTGTAGCTGTGTAACCAGTTGTGCGGCCCATGCTGCTGGTTTGAGTTGTTGCATCATACTCATCGTACAGCAAATAATTAATAGTTTTGCCTTCACCTTTTATTGCAATGGTCATCAATGTAAACTCTTCTTCGGTGGCACCTAATTTCCATTGATCAAAAAGTAATGCAGAAGTAAATTCCAAAGGCGAAATTTGTTGCCCTTTAAAATTAACGGGAGCACTATTTAAAAAACCAGCTTTTATTAAACCTTTCATCAAATCAATGTGGCCGGGGTAACGCAATGTTTTTTCTTTCATATTGGGAATATGATTCATGGTAAATAAAATACTTCGTAACCCATCGGTATTAAAAGATTCCAGTGTACCCACTTTTTCAAAATCAATTAATTCAGCATCGCTTAATGCAGGTTTGGTAACAATATTTCTATTCTCCACATAGCGGGCCGGCCTTGTATATTCTTCCAGCACATCAATGGGAGAGAAAGGAGCTTTGTATTCAAAAGGTTTTGTTCTTTTCTTTGGCAGGCCACCCACCATACATTCAAAATTGTCGATTTTCATTTTAGCATTGTGATAACCTAAAATTAAATTGCTCAAGCCGGGTGCCACACCACAGTCAACAATAGCCGTAACGTTTTTTTGTTTAGCTAATGCATCCAGTTGCAAAGCATCTTCCGGAAAAAAGGAAATGTCTACCACATTTTTTCCAGTAGTAATAATGGCTTCTAAAGTTTTATATCCCATAAAGCCCGGCACTGCACTTATAACAAAATCAAAATCGTTTAATAATGTGGAATAGTTTTTATAATCACTTAAATCTGTTTGTACTGTTTTAACCAATTTATTTTTTTGTGTAAGAATTTGTAACGATTGCGCACTCACATCAAAAGAAGTAACTGAATAATTTTTGGCAAGGTCAATGACCATGGCACGGCCTACCATGCCTGCACCTAAAATTGCTATTTGCATAAAATATGTTTTGTACCTTGAAGCTCCAGCTTCAAAGTTTTGTAATAAGCTTATTTTCTCTGAGCAGCTAAGGCTCAGTAATTATTGTTATCTATTATTTAAATGCTTGCGAGGTTCCATTCATCATGATGGAAATATAGGCCGAGTGCCTGTAGAAATGTGCGTATGTATTTTTAATAAACAATTTATTTGGAATAGTAAGTGTATTTATATGTTTTACTTTTTTCAAATTGTATAAATTCTGTTGAGTCTATATTTTTTATGCTCATGATCTTTTCTCCTGCTTCATGTTTAATTAAATGCCAGGCAGGAATTTCTTGTAAATCGCATTTTAAATAAATTAAACTGTCGTTCGCCAATGCCGTTGTAACTGTTCCGCTTGCATCCACCATGGAATACGAGCTTTCTCCTGTTTTATAATAAAGTGATTTTCTGTTGCTACCATCCATACTCCATAAATACGCTTTGCCAACCAGTTGTACAGACGGTTCATTAGCATAATCACAGGAAAAAAATATCAAAACAACAAATAACAGTATCCGGTGCATTCGCTTCATTATTTCTTCTTAGTAACCAACTTCATCTCCGCAATTAAATTTTTTGCCCCTGCAAATTTATCTACAATAAATAAAACATAGCGAATGTCCACCATTATGTTACGGCAAATATTTTTATCATAATTAATATCACTCATGGTGCCTTCCCAAACTCGGTCAAAATTTAAACCTACTAAATTGCCATACGCATCTAATGCAGGGCTGCCACTGTTACCGCCGGTAGTGTGATTGGCTGCAATAAAACAAACGGGTTGTTTGCCATTTACACCATATGGCCCAAAATCTTTTTTATTATACAGGTCAATTAATTTTTGCGGCACATCAAATTCATAATCTCCGGGTTTATATTTTTCCATCACCCCATCAAGGTAAGTGTAAAAATTATACTGCACTGCATCTCTTGCTTTATATCCTTTTACATTGCCGTAGGTTAAACGTAATGTACTGTTGGCATCGGGGTAAAAAGTTTTTTTAGTAAATACATCCATCTGCGCCTGCATGTAAGTACGTTGCAACTGGTTAATGGTATTTTGGATGTCGTTTAATTTTGGCGACACGTTTGTTACGTAAGTTTTAAAAATATCACTGTATAAAGATGCAGCCACATCATTGGTTATGCTTTGAATGCCGCTGGTGCCCACGCCATTGATTAAATTCTTTGTTTTATTAAAATCGGAAAGGGATGTTTGGGCGTAAACAGATTTTGCTAATGCAGCAAATGAGTTTCCATTTTCTGCTAAAAGTTTTTTCAGCATGGGCGACACATTTTCTGATTTCTGGTCGTTCACATACATTTCCATTAAAACTTCAAATAGTTTTTGATCAACAGTGGCATTGTACTCGCCAAAAGTGCCGGTTAATTTTTCACTAACATCGGCAGCCGTTTTTTTATAACTGGTTTCGTCTTTTGTAAAGGCAGTTACTACCGAATTGGCATTTGCAGCTATGCCAAACAATTCTATCTTAGAAATTATTTCATTATAATAATCACGGGCCAAAGCATAAGGTTCTATATCGGCATAGGCTTGTTTTAATTTTTTTAAAAGATCAACGTAGGCAATATTCATGGCAGGTTGCGATAAAACAATTTTTTCGAAGCTGCCTTCCAGCTCTTGCTTTTTACCCACTGCATTTGAGGAGCGTAATCCCAGCACTTCTCCTTTCCATTTTTTGTAGGCATTTTCTATACCGGCATATTTTGCAGCGTATTGAATTTTTATTTGTTCATCTTTACGCATAAAACTGTTCAATACATCCAATGCTTTTTCACGGATAGCAATTTTTGCCGGGTCGCTTACATTCATAATTTGTTCTACCGCTGCAGAATGTAAATACTCTGTTGTTCTTCCCGGAAAACCAAATACCATGGTAAAATCATTTTCCTTTACACCATCTAAAGAAATATTTAAACTGCGTTTTGGTTTGTAAGGCACATTATCCGGCGAGTATGCTGCAGGTTTGTTATCCTTGCCTGCATAAATGCGAAACATACTGAAATCTCCGGTATGACGTGGCCACATCCAGTTATCAGTATCTTTTCCAAAATTACCAATAGCAGAGGGTGGTGCACCAACTAACCGTACATCTTTATAAGTTTCGGTAACAAACATAAAATATTTGTTGCCTTCAAAAAACGGACGAATTAAAACATCCTGGTAGCTTTCTCTTTTTATAGTATTCCTGTATGCTGCAATATTTTTATCAATGGCACTTTGTCTTTCTCTTTCGTTCATGTTAGCAGTAATGCCATTTAGTACGGTCGTTGTCACTTCATCAATACTAATAATAAAGGTGGCAAATAATCCGGGGTTTTGTATTTCCTGCCCGGTGTTGTAAGCCCAAAAACCATCACGTATATAATTGTTTTGTAAAGAAGAATGGTTTTGTATGGCGTCAAAACCGCAGTGGTGGTTGGTTAACAGTAACCCTTTATCAGAAATTACTTCGGCAGTACAAAAACCACCAAAGCTTACAATGGCATCTTTTAAACTTCCTTTATTAATATTATAAATGTCTGAAGCATTTATCTTCATCCCCATTTTTTTCATTTCTTTTTCGTTAAGTGCAGCCAGCAATTGCGGCAGCCACATGCCTTCATCGGCAAAACCTTTTATAATAAAAGAGCATGATACAATTAACAGCAAAAAGTATTTTTTCATAAATGCATTTTAGGTAACAAAAGTAGCGAAATGTTATTGTTAAAAACGGGCATAATATAAGGAAATGCAATCGGCTTTTACCGTTTTAAATTTGCTGAAGGCAACGGACTTTATTAAAGTTCAAATACAACCGGTGCATTTGTTAACTGGTATCGCTCATTCAGTACACTTGCATTAATATATTTGGTGCCCAAATTTTCTGCAATCCCGTATGCTTCATGTATATGTCCGCATATATGCACAAGTGGTTTAATTTTATTTACACGGTTTAATAAATCTTCGCATCCAACATGATCAGCTCTTGTAGTGCGATCAACAATACCCAAAACCGGCCCATGTGTTATAATAATATTGATATCCTCTGGAATCAAATCCCAATGTCTTTTTATTTCCTCACCTCTTTTACGGTTAAAAGCCCAATCGAAAAACCAGGGCGTAATAGGGGAGCCCCAAATTTTAATTTTGTTAATTGTAGTACCACTATCATTTAAATAAATAACATCTTCGGGAATTATCTTTTCAATTTCTTTAGAGGATGTTCTTTCAAAATAAAAATCATGATTGCCGGCTATTAAAATTTTATATTGATAATCCTGTATGCTAAACCAATTTAAGAAATCAATTATTGATAGTTCATCACCTCTCATTGAGATATCACCAGCATGTATTAAAACATTTCCTTTGGGAAGAAGCAGTTTTTTATGCTGGCCATGTGTATCGGATATGGCTACAAATTTCAAAATAGATTTTCTTAATTAATACTTTTATCTGATGAAAAAATATAAAACTTTTGCACTGAATTTAAAGATAGAGGTAACGGTAAATTTGTTGTGTTAAAGATTAATTTCTTTTGGCTTTTGCTGTTTTATTTAAATAAGCCTCAAAATCCTTCAATCCAAAACTGCTTAAATTTTGTTCTTTTACCACCATAGCTTTTTGTGCGGCAAGTACACCGTACCGTATGTCGTTAAATCCCTCTATGCTATGGGCATCTGGGTTAATAGAGATAAGCACATTTTTTTGCAGTGCATAATCAATATGCCGCCAATCGATATCAAGGCGGCGGGGGTGGGCATTTAATTCTATTACTACATTATTAGCAGCGCAGGCATCAATAATTTTTTTATGATCAATAGGGTATCCTTTCCGGCTAAGCAATAATCTTCCGGTCATATGGCCCAATATAGTGGTGTAAGGGTTTTCGATAGCTTTCAATAAACGCAGCATAGCTTTTTCTTCACTCATTTTTAAATTACTGTGTACCGAGGCAATCACTAAATCAAAAGTGGCCAATATGCTGTTGCTGTAATCCAGGCTGCCATCATTTAAAATATCAGATTCTATGCTCTTGAATATTTTAAAGCCGGTTATTTTTTCATTCAGTTCATTAACATACTGGTGTTGTGCAGCAATTTTTTCTTCACTTAAACCCTGTGCATAAAAAGCACTTTTGCTGTGGTCGCTTATTACTAAATATTCAAAACCTTTTTCTTTCGCAGCCCTGGCCATTTCTTCAATAGTATAACTGCCATCGCTCCAATTGCTGTGGCTGTGAATGATGCCTTTTACATCGCCGGGTTGTATGAGGTGGGGAATTTTTATTGATCTAGCTTTTTCAATCATGGCAGCATTTTCTCTTAAATAAGGAGGAATAAAATTGATTTTTGCCTGTTCAAACACTGCCACATCACTGTTATTATAATCAATGCTGGTAAAATGCTGCTCAAAAGCTGCGGAAAATTCGGCGCTGCCGCTGGTAGTAAAGGCCCGCTTTTTAAAATTTTCTGTTCCGGTATATAACCTCAGGCGCAGGCCATTTAATAATTTATATAGTAAGGTATCGGATGTTTCTTCCAGTAATTCCGGCGGGTTGGCACTTACAAACCTGGGTTTTATCAAATCATTGGTGCTGTTTACCACAAATTCCAGTTCATTTATTACTTCCAGCTGTCTTTTAAAAGCGCCGGTAATCATTACGTTTTCGGCAGAAAATAATTTTTCTAAATAACTTATAATTTGTGGTGCCACTTCTTCAACCTGTGGATATAAATAACTGCCCTGGTTCTGTAAATAATATTCAATAGTATCAATAATATTCTGTTGCGTTTTTTCACCAAAACCTTTATACAATTTCAAACGGTTTTCCTGGCAGGCATATAACAGTTCGCCCACACTTTCTATTTCCATCTGTTTCCAAATGGTATTAATTTTTTTTGGACCAATACCTTTTATGTTCAACAATTCAATTACACCTGCCGGAGTTTTTAAAATTATTTCCTGCAAAATTTTTAAACTGCCTGTTTGTAAAAGTTCAATAATTTTTTTTGCTGTCGATTCTCCAATGCCTTTTATTGAAGCAATTTTTTCAACAGGCGTGTTGCTTAATTGTTCAGGTAAATTTTCGATATAGTATGCCGCAATTGCGTAAGTTTTTGTCTTAAAACTATTTTCGCCATGTATGTCCATTAACTTGCTTAAAAGAGAAAAATTTTCGGCAATTTGGTAATTATCCATATTTCAAAAGTAATAAAATCAAAAATAAGGCTGCAGTCATTTTTGTAAAATGATAAAAAAAACAGCGCTAATTTTTATAAAATTTAATGCAAAAAATAAAAGTATGCTGTTACAAAAAATAAAATAAAGTGAGATTGTCATCTCTTTAAAAAAATATTTTCTATAATTTATTTAATAATATTTTTTTGCGGGGGTATAAAAAATTACTTACAGCTTTAAAAACGAGCCTGACTGTAATGCTGTGCCACAAAGGGTTGCAAAAGAAAAAGCCCCGGTAAAATTACCAGGGCTTCCGTATTTTTTTGCTTTAAAAAGCAAAGCTTACTTTTTCTTAGCAGCCTTCTTTGCAGCTTTTT
>JAYURK010000235.1:0-22973 GCA_043756235.1 Ferruginibacter sp.
GGGGGTCAGTTTGAGCCGGTATCAGGGGGTCAGTTTGAAATGGCGCAAGGGGGTTAGTTTGTTTTGGCGGGAGGGGGTCAATTTGAGTGGATTTTCCAACTAACTATTGTTATTCTTCACCTTTAGCTTATTGTGCGTCCATCTAAACTATGGGAGAAAAGCCTGCCACCAACATTGGGTTTGCTTCTATGCTGGCAGACGAATATATCCTCATCTTTATTGGGCAGCAGTTCCGGGCAGGACAAGCAATGAATGCCACACCTGCAGCAATACCTGTCCGTTAGCGGTCATGCCAAGTGAACACTCCAACTATCAAAAACTAACTTGCCGGATAAACCAATATTTTGTAAATTTACAGAGTGAAAAAACAAAAAGAAATTCAACTTGATTTTGAAATAGACAAACTTACTAACTCTATTGAAAATGCTATTTCGGGTGAAGTATTTGACACTGCCGTAATACAAATTAGTGACCCTAAATTGATTAAGAAAACGGAGTGGGTTTTCAATTGGCAGGTTGAAATCAAAGATAAAAGCAAGGCGGTTTATGGGTTGACGACTATTAGCAACCCTGACATTATTCAGGGAATTATCAGCATGACCGACAAAAGCGACCATATTTTTATGGATTTGATAGAGAGTGCGAAATTCAACAAGGGAAAGAAAAAATTGTACAAAGGAGTTGCTGGTAATCTTGTTGCATTTGTTTGCAAAACCTCTTTCGAAAAAGGTTATGACGGTGTGGTCTCCTTTATTGCCAAGACGCAACTCATTGATCACTACGCATTGACATTGGGAGCAAAGGTCTTTAGTGGAAACAGAATGTTTATTGACACAAGAGAGGCATACGTTCTAACAACAAAATATTTTAAAGATTTTAAGTTATGATAGACTTCAAAAAAATGGACGACAAAGACTTTGTTTTTATCAATAAGCCTTTGAGCGACAAAGACGATAAATCATTTAGCGACTTCCTAAAAAATCGCAAAGCGAAATCATTGCGTACAAAGAGCAAAAAGAAAAGCAAAGAACTTCAACCTCAATAGGCACGAACCGCTAGTCGAGTAAGCAAGGGGGATTTCACCCCCTGCTCCTCACAGAACCGTACGTGAACCTCTCGATCGGCAGGGGCTACGGGCTGGACATTAAAAAATACCAGCACAGCAGCAAGCTCTGGCCGTTGGTGGTAATTCTACTGCACCCTAAGATTCAAAGCTCTGAAAACTAAAAAATTATTTTTAAAGAAATGAATAAATCTATTTTACAATTTTTTTTATTACTATTTCTTTTTGTTCTTTTCAGTTGCAAAGAAAATAAAAATCCCTGTAATCTCTCTGAAGTAACATTAAGAGATTTAAATAGTCTTGACAGTTTGATTAATATTCCTAAGATTAGACAAAGGGATAGCACTTGGAATTATAACAATTACAAAGAACCTTCTTTAATGAATGCTCAAAATGAAACATATAGATTTATTTGGAACAGTTCGTTCGATGGAACTGAAATTTATAAAATCGAACAAATTAATCAGACATACAAAGCCACAATAAAAACCTTTGCCCAAGACGACACATTAGGAAATTTCAAAGAAGTTTTTATCGCCTCAAAAAAATGGAAATTTATAACAGATAGTTTGTCGCTTAATGGATTTTGGACTTACCCTACTTCAATTGACAGAAAAGGGTTAGACGGAGCAGCTTGGATATTAGAAGCTTACAAGCCCAATAGAGATAAATGCACGAAAAGAAATTATCATAGAATAGGACGATGGTCACCAATTGACACAAAATTCATTGCATTTTGCTATTTATTAAAGACAATTGCTACCAAATAAAAAGAACTACCACAAACCTGTGAGATTTGACAGCATAGGCTTGACATGACACTAGAATAATTAAAGCCAGCAACAAAAGTGCCGTAGCCACGGCAGATTTCTGCATTTTTGTATCATGCCTACGGTATTTATATTTATTATTGTTTATTTTTCTACCAGTATATCGTCCCTAGCGGGACTAAAAACAAATAACGTAGCCAACGGATTATATCGAACCTTTTTTTAAATAAAATCTACATCATGAATCGTAAACTTTCATTCGGTCTCATTTTTATCGTCAGCATTTTTTGCTTTAGCAACAGCTTTGCTCAAACAAAAAAATTAACCCTCGAAGATATTTATACCAACGGTGTATATCGTGCCAAAGGGTTTGGGCAGGTAAGGTGGATGAAAGACAACAAAGGTTATTCTACGCTGGAGAATAATGCCGAGGCAAAAGGAAATGATATTGTTGTGTATGATGCACAAAGTGCAACAAGAAAAGTTTTGGTAAATGCCAAACAACTGATTCCCGTAGGAACAACCAAACCATTATCCATTGCCAATTATATATGGAGCGATGATAACAGCAAACTATTGGTTTTTACCAACACCCGTAAAGTATGGCGTCAAAATTCAAGAGGCGATTATTGGGTGTTGAATCTTGCCAATGGCAAGCTGACACAATTAGGCAAAGGGCTTGAAGAAGCTACACTAATGTTTGCAAAATTTTCACCTGATGGTGGAAGGGTAACGTATGTAAGTAAACTGAATATTTATGCAGAAGATATTACAACAGGTATAATTACTAAATTAACGAAAGATGGCGGCGCTAATATTATTAACGGAACTTTTGATTGGGTGTATGAAGAAGAGCTGGACTGCCTGGATGGTTTTCGCTGGAGCCCCGATGGAAAAAATATTGCTTACTGGCAATCGGATACAAAAGGCGTTGGCACATTTTACATGATCAACAATGTGGATTCTAATTATTCAAAACCAATTCCATTGCCTTATCCAAAAGTGGGCACAACAAATTCTGCAGTAAAAGTTGGTGTTATTTCTGCCTCAGGCGGAAAAACAAAATGGTTTGCTGTACCCGGCGATCCATGTAATAATTATTTAGCCCGGATGGAATACATACCGGGTTCTGATGAAGTGATGATACAGCAACTGAACCGTTTACAAAACACAAACACCGTTTGGGTGGGCAATACAAAAAACTTGTCGCTTAAAAATATTTTAACCGATAAAGACCAAGCTTTTTTGGATATACATGATAATATTGTATGGCTTGATGATACAAAATCATTTACCTGGACCAGCGAAAAAGATGGCTGGATGCATTTGTATAAAGTTTCAAGAGATGGAAAGGAAATGAAACTCATTACCAAAGGAAATTTTGATGTAGTGAATATCAACTGCATCGATCCGGTTGGCGGCTTTGTTTATTATATTGCTTCACCTGATAATTTTACACAACGCTATCTTTACCGCAGCAGGCTGGATGGCACGGGAGATGCAGAAAGAGTATCACCTTCAAACATGGCCGGCCAGCACAGTTACCAGATAGCTGCCGATGCAAAATTTGCCATTCATAGTTTTGAAAATGCAACAACACCACGCCGCATATCACTCATCAATCTTAATACACACCAGCAAATAAAATTGCTTGAAGACAATGCCGCATTAAAAGAAAAAATGAATGAGCTTGGTTTGCGCAGCAAAGAATTTTTTAAAGTAGATATCGGCGATGTGATATTGGATGCATGGATGATTAAGCCAATTAATTTTGATCCGCAAAAAAAATACCCATTGTTAATTCATGTGTACGGCGAGCCTGCTGGTTCTACTGTGCAGGACAACTGGAGCACAGGTGATAATCTTTGGCACCAATACCTCAGCAATCAATTGGATTATATTGTGGTGAGCATTGATAACCGGGGCACCCGTGTGCCCCGTGGCCGTGATTTTAGAAAAAGTATTTACCGCCAGATAGGTTTACTGGCTGCCGATGACCAGGCAAAAGCTGCAAAAAAAATTATTGCAACCTATTCTTTTGTTGATGAAAAACGTATCGGCATCTGGGGCTGGAGCGGTGGCGGACAAATGAGTTTGCATTGTATGTTTCGCCATGCCGATGTTTACAAAACAAGCATTGCTGTTGCTTTTGTTTCGCAACAAACCCTGTATGATAATATTTACCAGGAACGCTACATGGGTTTACCCAATGATAATGTTGCAGGTTACCGGGATGGTTCACCATTAACACATGCCGGTAAACTGCAGGGCAATCTCATGATCATTCATGGTACAGGTGATGATAATGTGCATTACCAGAATTTTGAAATGCTTGTAAATGAGCTGATCAAAAACAACAAATTATTTACCATGTTATCCTACCCAATGAGGGATCATGGCATAAGCCAGGGGAAAAATACAACCCTGCACATGCGGAGAAGTATGGAACAGTTTTGGAAAAATAATTTGTAACTTACTAAGCATTTTAAAACTCAAGCACCATGAGCACATACCCCAGCATATTCAACGATGTCATCGGCCCGGTAATGCGTGGCCCGTCCAGTTCTCATTGCGCCGCATCTTTACGCATTGCCCGTTTATGCCGGGATCTGATGGATGAAAATATCAAAGACATTCTGATAGAATTTGATCCCAACGGTTCATTGGCAACTACACACAAAAGCCAGGGATCGGATATGGGTTTGTTTGGCGGCTTTTTAGGCTGGGAAGCCCATGATGAACGATTGCCCGATTCTGAAAAACATATTGTAACTGCAGGAATAAATGTAAAAATAAATATTGTTGATATAGGCAATGGTCATCCAAACCTTTACAAAATAACACTGCTTAATAATAAAGAAACAAGAAAGCTCACCGCCATATCTACCGGCGGCGGCATGATAGAAGTGATTGCTATTGATGATGCGAAAGTTTCTATGGCTGGTGATTATTTTGAAACATTAATTTATTGTAAAGAACCAGAAAACATCATTGCGTTTTTAAAAGCTTCTGTACAATATGATGATATAGAATTTCATAAAGGCGAAATATCTTTCATTGAAATTAAATCGCAGTCTTTTTTAGATGAAGGCATTTGTAAAGAGCTGCAGGCAATGGAAGGCGTTTTGTTCATCAAACAACTGCAACCCGTTTTACCGGTGATGGCCCGTAAAAATTTACAGGTGCCTTTTATTACCTGCAATAAAATGATGGAATACAATGCCGGTAAAAACAAAGCCCTGTGGGAGTTGGCAGTTGATTACGAAATGGCCAGAGGAAATATTACTGCTCCCGAAGTTTTTGAAAAGATGCGGAGTATCATTCATATTATGGGTAATGCCATTGAACTTGGATTGAAAGGAACACATTATGAGGACCGCATTTTAGGAAGTCAGTCTTTGCAGTTTAAAGAAAAATTGGAAGCCAATAAATTAATTGGCGGCGAAACCAACAACCGCATCATCATGTATGTAAGTGCCATGATGGAAGTAAAAAGTTCGATGGGTGTTATTGTTGCCGCACCAACTGCCGGCAGTTGTGGTGCCTTGCCTGGCGCTTTATTTGGCACTGCACATTCCATGCAACTGCACGAAGATGATTTGGTGAAGGCGATGTTGTCTGCCGGATTGATAGGTGTATTTATTGCCGCACATGCAACTTTTGCAGCAGAGGTTGGTGGTTGCATGGCCGAAACCGGATCGGGCGGCGGCATGGCAGCAGCAGCCATTGTAGAAATGAAAGGCGGCACATTGCAACAATCTATTGCTGCTTCATCACTTGCCTTGCAAAATTCTTTAGGCATCATTTGCGATCCCATTGGCAACCGGGTAGAAGCGCCATGCCTGGGCAGAAATGTAATGGCTGCAACCAATGCTGTATCCTGCGCCAATATGGCTTTATCAAATTACGAGCAACTGATACCTTTGGATGAAGTAATAGAAACCATGAAAGCAGTTGGCGATCAAATTCATCATACATTACGGTGCACCAACCTTGGCGGACTATCTATCACCAATGCCGCAAAAAAAATTGAAGCCATGCTGGAAGAAGTGCCGGGGAAATTTTTTAAGAGTTGTTGAACTGCTGTAAATTTCTTATTCCCAGTAGCGCTATGGCACCACAATAAACTTTTACAAACAAATTGTAAGAGTTGGCGCTAATGAAAAAATTTATCCAGATAACACATTTATATTTAAGGACATCCCTTGGCCGCCGTCGGTACCAAACTTTTCCCTACCGCCCCCCCTGGTTATTAACTAGCGGGAACCACTAGCCCATCGCTTTTTATGGAAATAACTTGATAATGTTACTCAATTTTGGCGATGGTATTCTTTTGCCCTAATTCCTTATTACAAATTATATTATATTGTATTGGCTATTGTAAATACAAAATGTATTGCATTAAAGTTTTTTTTAAAATATTTGGTTGTTTAAATTAATAGCGTTAAATAACAGAAATTCAAACGTTGGCTGCAATAAGTTCGAAAATCTACTTCAAAGTAAAATTGGATTTTATTTTTAAAGATTATTTGAATTCACATATTTACATTTATACTTTTGAAATATTAAATAATGACAAAGACAGAAATTTATAAAAAAACTTTTACAGAAGATGATTGGCCGGGTTATGACGCTATAAGTAAAAAGGAAAAAGAAATTTATGAAAATCAAGAACCAACTCATTGGGCTACTATTGTACCTTACGAACTTGGTGGAGAAGATCCACTTTGGGCAGTTGATTGCTTTGTAAGTGAAAAACAAGAAAAACACTTTCACTATATTTCATTAGGTTTTTCAAATTTATATTATGACGAAGAAAGTGCAGAAAATGAAGAAAGTGGCTTTGGATTTGAACTAACCTTTAGACATTTACAAATTGCTGACGACCCAGAAAAGCCTATGTGGGTTGCAAACTTTATACAGAATATAGCGAAATATGTTTTTTCGTCAGGTAATGCATTTGATGATTATCACTATATGTCTGCAAATGGACCAATACGAAATGAAACAGAAACTGAAATAACAGCATTTGCATTTTTGACTGACCCCGAAATGCAAGAAATTGAAAGTCCAAATGGGAAAATAAAATTTCTGCAAGTTTTCGGTTTGACATCACAAGAATATATTGACGTAAAAAATGAAAAATATTCGATTAGAGAATTAATTGCTAAACATCAGTTGGAAAATCCTTTATTAATTACAGACTTGAATAGAAAATAATTACTCTTCGCATCCGTCAGTATCAAACTTTCCCCAACGCCACCGCCAGGTTTTCATCTAACGGTAACCACTAGCCCAATACTTTTTATAGAAATAATTTTATAATGGCAGCTAATTTTAGATAGCGATAATTTTGCCTCCATTCCTTATAATAATTTATATTAAATTGTGCTTGTATAAATACAAAATGGATTGTATCAAAACTCTAAATGCAGGCACAAGCTTGTTTATGTGAAGTGTGTAAATTAACAGAAATAAAACATCTGCAGCAATTGTAATTGATCACACAACAACACAACCATCAATAAATAAACTAAAAATGGGTTACGTTGCACAACCTTTCGCAGTAGATTTAGATAAAGTCAGACAAGTTATTGGCTCCAATGACCTGACACTTTTAGATAAAGTAAAATCTTCTACCCTTTACAACAACTATGCAAGTCCGGCAGAAGACTGCGACTTTGACGAAATACTAAAAGACCTGATTGTTCGCTACATCAAGCCTGCTGACACAAAAGAAACAGCTGGGCTATTTGGATTGTTTAAGCGTAAACAGCCATCAGCACTTAACCCAAAGTTTGCACATCGATACGGTTATGCCTTACTTGTAATTTGCGACACTGTGGGGACATATCTTTCAGAAGGAGGCGACATTTTCTATTCAGGCGACTGTTGGAAAGAAGCAAACGAATTATTTAAAAGCAAGGGAATAACAATTGACCTTGACCGAATGTGGCAAACAGAAAAACTATTTGATATTCCAGACATTCCCGACTTTCCAGTCATCAGCCATTATTCAAAACCAGCAATAAGCTACCTGCTGACAGCATTTAATAAAATTGAAATTGATGAAAAAAAAGCCGACAGCGACAGTAAAGACTTTGAAGAGTTACAGGAGTTATTAAAAACATTCAGAGATGGACTACAAATTTGCAAAGACAAAAATGTTGAATGGATTTCGTTTTTGCATTGACGGGCAAATAAAACCGCTAATATTTGTTTCCGTCCCAGCGGGGTTTTCACACAACTCCCCTTACCTACTTAAAACCGTAACTGTGAAACCCCGCTGCCGAAAAGAGGCTTGATTTTAATAATGCCACACGCAATCTTTAATGTATGTCCATCAAATACAATCACTCCGATACATACAGCATGTATTATTGCACCTTTATTTGTTATAATTGGTTGCCGCTAATAGATACCACTAACAGTCATGATTTTGTTTACAAATGGTTCAATATTTTAGAAACAGAAAATATACATGTGGTAGCCTATGTAATAATGCCCAACCATATTCATTGTATACTGTATTTTCCAACCGCTGGTTTCAGCCTGAATAAAATTATTGGCAATGCAAAAAGGTTTATGGCTTATGAAATTATTAAAAGTCTGGAAGAAGATAATCAGGATAAACTATTACAGACCGTAAGCCAGGCGGTAACTGCAAATGAAAAAAAGAGAGGACAATTACACCGGGTTTTTAAAAACGCTTTTGATGCCAAAGCTATATTTTCTGAGAAGTTTGAATTGCAGAAAATAATTAACATACACCATAACCCGGTTAGTGGTAAATGGATGCTGGTGAAAGATATTGTGGTTTATGAGCATAGCAGTGCTTCTTTTTATGAAACAGGAAAAGCAATGCATTTTATACCAAAGCATTTTAGGGATATTTAGCAGTTGTTGTATGATGGTTGGGCAGCTTTTCAGGCATCGGGGTTTCACAGTTACTTTATTTACTTTAAAGTACGTTAGTGTGAAAACCCCGCTGGAACGGCTTACCAATGGCGTTGATAAAATCATTCAATCTATACAACCCGTTCTTATCATTAAGCCAAGTAGAGGTGTACAGCCATTTTAATTTTATGCTTTACTCCGGCTTCACATCCAGCTCATCAATCTGGTCTTTATAATCGGAAGGCAGCAAAATATTTTTTAAAAGCCAGTCTATCTTCATCAGCCTGCTGATTTTATAAACCGGTACCATAGGTGTAAGCAAAGAAAAATTGCTAAACTGTAATAACTCTTTTACGCAAACAGGCACTACTAATTTTTGCCCTTCAATCAATACTTTAAAACGCATGGCACCCAGGTGTTTTTTATATTGTAAAAAAAGATCTTCGGTGTATTTACTTTTTTGCAGGTCTTGCTTTAAATGGCTTGCCCTTACCGGCAACCATGCTTTGTAAGTATGCGGCAGGTCTTTTAATCCCATCCTTGCTCCCACACGGTAAAAAACATTATGTACTTCTTCTTTTTCTTCCTCAGTAATTTTTTTTTCTAAAAGTTCGTATGCTGCTATAGAATAATGGATAAGCATGAAAAGCACATCACGATAAGCCCATCGGGGATGGATGCGCCACGGTTATGCTCCACAGCAGTATGTATTTGCCGCATGATATCAATGGCTTTATTGGCTTCCTCCATTGATGAAAAAACAATTTGCCTTGCATACCTCACGGTAGAAAAAAGGCGGCCTAAAGGATCGGCAGGTAATTTGCCGGTAAAGTAAAGCCAGTCCACCGCTTTGTTAAGTGCAAACTCTGCAGCAGCACCTGCAAAAATAAAAAGTATGGTATCGCTCTTGCCCCATATTTTTCTTACGATAGAATTTTTTTCAACAAAATATTGCATAAGGTAAAATTGCCTGGTACTAAGTTACGATTGATTCAAGAGTTTCCAAACTTGCGCTCATTTCTCATAACCCCATACAAATAATTTTATTTACCATTAGTTTTAATTTAGTACCTATTTTTGAAAAAAATAATTACATGGCAAAAACAAAAATTACCGTTAACAATAACGGCTCTTTAAAAATAGATGGGGATTTTGAAGTGGTTGACAGAAATGGCGGCGTATATAATTTACAGGGCAGAGAAATTGTTTCTTTTTGCCGCTGCGGCCTTTCTAAAAACAAACCGTTTTGCGATGGTGCCCATAATGGTCATTTTGAACATGAAGCGATTGCTTTTGATCTGCCTCCGAAAAAAACAGTTTAATTTTAAAAAGAAATAGTCGCAATTAAATTGCGACTATTTCTTTACATGACTTGATACATTTTAATAATTAAGAAATAATAAAAGAAGAAATTAGCATTTGATTGGCAAGAATGTTTCAACAGCAAAAATGCCCTACCGCTTTACCATAATAAAATACTAAGCAGGTAAAAAACATTTTGCCTGCTTAGCCGGCTGTAAGCTGAAACGCCAGATATCCCGGCTAAATATTTCAATTATCTTTACAAATAAAAAAAAGCCAGAAAACACCGTATGAATTTTAAAATATTTTCAACTTTAATTTTAGTTTGTATTTTTTATTTGTGTTCGCCTGCACAAATGAATATTACCGTATCAGGCATTGTAAAAAGCAAAACAACTAAAACAATTTTGCCTTTTGTAAATGTTGTTTTAAAAACGGCTGCAGACAGTGCATTTTTTAGCGGTACTGTAACCAACGAAGAAGGACGTTTCACCTTATCAAAAATTGTACCCGGCAATTATTATTTTGAGGTTTCTTACATTGGTTTTGTTACGCACCTGCAACCTTTATTTGTGGGTAATCTTTCAGCATTTTTAGATATAAAAATTATTGAGCTTGAAGAAAAAACCACCGCTTTAAATGAAGTGGTGGTAACAACAGTGCAAAATACCATTAGTGAGAAAATGGATAAAAAAACGTTTTCGTTACAGGGTAATATTAATCAAAGCGGCGGCTCAGTATTACAGGCGATGCAGAACCTGCCCGGCGTTACCATACAGGAGGGAAAAGTACAGCTTAGAGGCAGCGATAAAATAACTGTTTTAATTGATGGCAAACAAACGGCCTTAACTGGTTTTGGCAATCAAACAGGGTTAGATAATATTCCGGCTTCAGCAATTGAAAAAATAGAAATCATAAATAACCCCTCATCAAAATATGATGCCAATGGAAATGCTGGTATCATCAATATCGTTTACAAAAAAAATAAACAGGAAGGCTTTAATGGAAAAGTTGGGTTAACAACAGGCGCAGGTGCCCTGTGGGTACGTAAACAAAATTTGCCGGGCATACGGCCGCAATATACTTTTACGCCAAAAATAAATCCGGCTGTATCGCTCAATTACAGAAAAAAGAAAATGAATATTTTTTTTCAGGGAGATTATCTGTATACTGAAACCCTTAACAAAAATGAATTTGTTTACAGAACCTATGCTAATGGCGAAGTAATACAGCAGCAATTAAAAAGAAACCGGAATACTCATTTTACCACCATAAAATCGGGTATTGATTACACCATTAGTAACCGTGATGCCTTTACCATCTCTGCGCTGTTTGGCAGCGAAAAAATAATTGACCGTGGCGACCAGCCTTTTTACAATGCCGATCTTACTAAACAAAATAGATTATGGCAGTTTTTAGAAGATGAATTAAAAACAACAGTAATGGCAACAGCTAATTACCAGCACAAATTTAAAGAGGCCGGTCATGTTTTAAATATTGGTTTCAATTATACTTTTCACCGTGAGGATGAAAAGTATTTTTATGATAATTATTTGCCTGCATCCGCAGGAACTGATGCATTTAAATTATTATCGGACGAACAGGTTTATGACTTTACAGCAGATTATATAAAGCCATTAAAATATGGACGTATTGAAACTGGTATAAAATTGCGTAACAGAAATATACCCACAAATATGCAGTTTATGCCAGGCAACAACAGTGTGCTGGATAGCAATGCAGGCGGGTGGGCTACCTATAAAGAATTAATACCAGCAGTTTATGGAAACTATATTTTTGAAAACAATAAATTTGAAGCCGAACTGGGTTTAAGAGCCGAGTATGTAAAAATTGATTATGAAGTAAACCCAAATCATGTTGTTTATAAAAGTGATGGTTACAATTATACACAACCATTTTTTAATGTACGGCTGGCTTACAAAATAAATGAAAGAAATAAAATTGCAGTTTTCTATAACCGTCGTGTAGACAGACCCAACGAAGTGGATATACGTATTTTTCCAAAATACGATGATGCAGAAATTATAAAAGTGGGTAACCCTGCATTGCGGCCGCAGTTTACCAACTCTGTAGAAATAGGTTATAAATCCAATTGGAAAAAAGGCAGTTGGTACAATGCCCTTTACCACCGGTTTGCAAACGGCACCATTACCAGAATTTCGAGTACCGTAAATGGAAGTAATTTAATTTATGCCACTTTTCAAAATGTAAATAAAAGTTATAACACAGGTGTAGAAACTATTTTTGCTCAGGAAATAAACACCCATTTTTCGTTTAACATAAATATTAACGCTTACCAAAATACAATTGATGCATTTACTGTTGAAAATAAATACCCGGTAACACATAATTTTTCTGCAGCAAAGCAAAAAATATATTCCGGCAATGTTAAATTTAATAACACCTTTCACTTTAACAAAACTACCGATGCTCAATTAACCGCTGTATATTTTGCACCTGATATTATTCCTCAAGGCACAATACAGGCAAGGTTTTCTGTGGATGCCGGGATAAAAAAAGCTGTTCAAAAAGGAAAAGGAGAACTTTTTTTTAATGCTGCTGATTTGCTGAATACCATGACGATTAAAAAAGAAATTACAGGCCAGGGTTTTAAATATACCAGCAACGATTATTTTGAAACTCAGGTGATCAGGCTGGGTTACAATTATAAATTTTAATGCTTTGGCCATTAACTTGTATATTTTCGCAACTGTTTATACTGCTGTTTTGATTTTTTAATTGAAGTTTGTTTGAATAGTTAATCAATTTTTTTTATCTCCTGCAAATATCGCATTACATTCACCTATAAAATGTAACTGAAACATGCTGCAAAAAATATTTTATGGCTGTGCATTATTTTTCTTCAGCATAACCTGCTGTGCGCAAGACACAGTAAACATAACCGCATTTGGTTATACTCCCGGATCCAAAATAAACGTTGTGCCATTTGTACAAAAGGCACTTGCAGCTTGCCGTATTAAAAAAAATCCGGTATTAATTTTCCCAAAAGGCCGTTATGATTTTTGGCCGCAGCTTGCTGCTGAAAAATTATATTACGAATCAAATACAGATTTTATTCCAAAGAGAATTTGTCCCATCTTAATAGAAGGTTTTAAAAATTTGACTGTAGATTTTTCTGATGCTGCTTTAATATTTCATGGACAGGTTCAACCAATAACTATCGACAGTTGTGAAAATATTATTTTAAAAAATGTAAATATAGATTGGGAAGTGCCTGTGATGGGGCAAGGGCAAATAATTGCGGTGGCAGAAAATTATATTGATGTGGCTATTAAAGAAGAGTCGCCATACCAAATAGAAAACGGTAAGCTTTTTTTTATTGGCGAAGGCTGGAAAAGTGAATTGAACGACATTATGGAGTTTGACCAAAATACAAAGTTTATTGCGCAAGGTTGCGGTGATGGTTGTTTGGGTGATGGATTTTATACGTACAGGGCTGCAGCCATCAGTAATGGAGTTGTACGTTTTAATTACTCAATGCTGCGTAAGCCAACTGTTGGTAATTACCTGGCATTGCGCCACAGTGCAAGAGACCATGCCGGAACATTTATCGTAAACAGCAAAAATATAAGCGTAGAAAATTTAAACATGTTTCAAAATTCAGGTCTGGGAATTTTATCGCAGTATACCGAAAATTTATCTTTTAAAAATGTGCAATGTATTCCTAATGCAGCAAAAGGGCGGGTATTTGCCGGGCATGATGATGGATTACATTTTTCAAATTGTAAAGGCCTGATAACTGTTGACCAATGCAAATTTGTTGGGCTGATGGACGATCCGATTAACGTACACGGTACCAGCGTAAAAATTATTAAAAAACTTGCCGATAAAAAATTATTGTGCAGCTTTATGCACTACCAAAGTTTTGGTTTTACATGGGCAAGGCCCGGAGAAAAAATTGGATTTGTTGAAAACGAAGTGATGAATAGTTTGGGCACAGGTGTAGTGCAATCGTTTACCGCTATCAACGAAAAAGAATTTGAAATAACTTTTAAAGAAGCTATACCCAAAAATATTACTGCCGGCGATGCATTGGAAAATTTAACCTGGAGCCCTGAGGTAATAATTAAAAATAGTTTTTTTGGCAGCTGCCGTGCCCGTGGTATTTTAGTTACAACCCCAGCCAAAGTAGTGATAGAAAATAATATTTTTGAATCGAGCGGCAGTGCCATTTTAATTTCTGGCGATGCCAATGGCTGGTACGAATCGGGCGCTGTAAAAGAGGTGTTGATCCGCAATAATATTTTTAATGAAGCCTGCCTAACTTCAATGTTTCAATTTTGCGAAGCCATTATCAGTATATATCCCGAAATTCCGAAACCTGACAGCAGTAAACCCTTTCACCGAAATATTAAAATCATCAACAACACCTTCTACCCTTTTGATTACCCGGTGCTGTATGCAAAATCGGTAAAGGGAATTATTTTTAGCGATAACCTCATCAAACGCTCCACGCAGTTTGCGCCCTGGCATCCCCGAAAGTTTATGATAACCCTGCAGGCCTGTACAAAAATTAAAATAAAACGAAATAAATTTGAAGGAGCAGTTTTAGGTAAAAATATTAAGCTGGTTTCAATATTACCATCAGCATTAAAAAAACTTAAAGCACAAAATGATTTGTCTATTGTGCGGTAAAGTTATAAACAGAGTGCTGTGTTACATATTTATCTTACCACAGTAATATCATTATCGCCACTGTAGTTTTGTAAATATTTCATCAGGGCACTTTCTGTTGTACCGTTTACTTTTTTTAAACTGATGCGGCCGGTTAATTCATTGTAGGCTTTAGTACGGTTGGTTACAAATGGTCCGTTTAGTGCAACTTCATTTTCATTGCTGGTAATATCCAGCACATTCAGTTGACTTACATTTTTATCAGGAGAAACGGGATAGTTATTTTCAATAAGCGCAACATCCTGAACAACGATTTTACCATCTTTGGCTACACGAGCCTTAATTTTTTTGATGCCGTAATATTGTTTGCCGTTTACTAAAAACCAGGAGTGGGTATAACCGGTATACTTACCATTTTCTTTGGTAATCATCATTTCGTAAGGTAAAGATTGCCGTGTAGAATCGTTGTACATACTGCCTTTATACAAGCCGGTAATATCCTGGCAAAAAACTATAACGGGGCAGCAAATTGCAATAATGAAGGGTAAAAATTGTTTCATATGGATGGGGGTTAATCGGGATTATAAACTGATTAACGCATGAAGTACACTTTTATTTGATATAAGCCAGTTTTTATTTCGGATAATCCTGTACGTGCAGCCCTAAAATAATATTTCTTGTTGCAGCAAGTATTCCGTTTTTATTAATAGTTTTTAAAACGCCGTTCCCCCCGGCCGCATTTGTTTTGTTGCGCTCTTTTTGTGGCAGCATACTATCGTCATCAAAAACAAAATCATCGATCCAGTATTCGGTAAAGCCGGGTTCTTTTATTGTTGGATGAATATGTTTTGGATTATTGCTGTTAGGATACGATGCAGGAACGAGGGTATAAAATTGATAAAAGCCCGCCTGATTTGTTTTTACCCAGCCACGGATAGCGCCATGCCTTTTTTGCCAGCCGGTTGCGTTTGCCCCGGCAGTGTACAATCCTTTTTGATCAGTGTGATAAATATACAGCACCACGCCGGGTGCCGGGGTTTTGCCATCTGCTTTATAAATAATACCGCTGATTACAATTTTTTGCCCCGGCTCATTAAAATCGGGTAAGGTATCAGTTTCATTTAATTGTTCAAAAGGCACCGGGCATTCATATATCGCTTCGCAACCTTCACATCTGCCTCCCACTTTTATTTGGGTTTTATCTATCTTATTTTCAACGGATGGGTTTTGACTGCAGCCGGGTAAACCCAATAGAGCCATTGCAGTAATGAAGAGAATAGTACTTTTCATAAAAATGTTTTTATTAAATTAATAAAAACGACGGGCTTGTACAAGTGAATTTTTATGAACGGAAATTTTACAAGCAAAAAGGCACAACAGTAAAAAGTTAAGGATTATCTAAAACAGATTTATATACCTTCTGTTAGTTTGCTTTGCATTATTTTGAGGATATAAATATTATTTGAAAACAGTTATAAAAAATATTACCAAAGATCTGGCTATTTACTTTTTGCTGTGTGCTGCAACTTTTGCCATGCTGCTTACCATTGCACAATATTTAAGTTTACAAACCGATGTGGGTTTTTTAAAATTTAAACAAGATTATATTGATAATCCGGTTTGGAGAGCTGCTTTTTATACACATGTATTCTCCAGCATTTTTTTGTTGGGTGCAGGCTTCACACAATTTTCAACCTATGTACTTCAGCACCATAAAAAACTTCACAGGATGTTGGGTAAATTTTATGCGTATAATATTTTCTTTATTAATTTTCCTGCAGGCATGATAATGGCATTTTATGCCAACGGGCTCTGGCCCTCCAAAATAGCCTTTATTATTTTAGATGTTTTGTGGTGCTGGTTTACCTACAAAGCAGTTGCCGCAATTAAAGTAAAAGATATTAAAGCTCATAAAAGATTTATGATACGCAGCTATGCCCTCACCTGCTCTGCTATAACATTAAGACTGTGGAAAATTATCCTTTCAAATACTTTTTCAATAGATCCGGCAACTTTATATATGATTGATGCCTGGATGGGGTTTGTACCTAATTTAATATTTGCTGAGTGGCTGATAAGAAAAATGAAATTATAAAATAATGATCAACGCTCCATGCTTACGTTGTTTAACAAAAAATATCCTATCATACCAAAAAGCGCTGCCGCACATACCAAAAAAACTATCGCCTGTATTGCCCTGGGAAATTTGCTGTTATTTTTTACAAGGCCACGATAAGTTTTTGCAGAAACAATATAAGCTACCCAAAGAATAACAGGCAGCGCTATCAAAAGAATTGGGACAAGTAGCATGACAATAGTTGTTGGTTTAGGATATTGAAGTTAAGCGTAAACGGCCATGCATGGCTGTTAAAGAATTACAAAATAAATTTTGTGCTTTATCTTCCCCCAACAAAAGAGGTTTGTAAATATTTTTTTATTTAGAATAACTCACCCGCCAAATAGTTTTACTTACATCATCTGTTATCAGCAGCGAGCCGTCATCAACAACTGCAACGCAAACAGGCCTTCCATACACTTCGCTTTTAGCTGCATCTGCAACAAAGCCGGTTACAAAATCTTCAGGTTTACCTGTAGGTTTTCCATTGGCAAAAGGCACAAACATAATTTTATACCCTGTAATATCTTTCCGGTTCCACGAGCCATGCTGCGCTATAAATGCTCCGTTATAATATTTTGATGGAAACAATTTTTTATTATAAAATGCCAACCCTAATGTTGCTGTATGGGAACCAACTGCCACATCAGGCACAATAGCTTTTTGCACAAGGTCCGGCCTGGCATTATCTTTCATTCTGGGATCGGGATTTTTACCAAAATACGAATAAGGCCATCCATAAAAACCTCCCTGCTGCACACTGGTTAAATAATCCGGCACCAGCTCATCTCCCAATTCATCACGTTCATTTACCACCGTCCACAAAGTTTGTGTGCCCAATGCCCACCCCATGCCAACAGGATTTCTTAAACCACTGGCATAAATTTTTTCGCCACTACCATCGGTATTCACTTCTAAAATATTAGCACGCCTTATTTCATTTTTCATCCCGTGTTCGGCAATATTACTTCCCGAACCTACACTAATATAAATTTTGTCTTTTGCCGCATTGGTAATAATATTTCTTGTCCAGTGATTGTTATAACCTCCTGCCGGTAAATGCACAATTTTTTTACCTGCAGATGTAACACCTGCTGCACCGGGTGTATAATTGTATTGCAAAAGGCCATCGGTATTGGCCACATAAAAATTATTGCCAATAATGAGCATGCCCAATGGCTGGTTTAAATTTTCTAAAAAAACTGTTTGGCTCTCGGGCACACCATCTTTATTGGCATCTTTAAATAAAATTATTTTATCAGGACTGTCGCCATAATCCTGTGTTTTTATTTTCCGGGAAAGTTTTGCGCCCAATTTTTTTATTCCAGAAAGTTTAGTGTTGGAAAGTGCTACAAAAATATCACCATTTTCAGCCACATATATCCACCGGGGATGGCTTAAGCCTTCTGCAAATTTAGTTACGGTAAAGCCTGCAGGCGCCACAGGCGTTTTACCCTGGGGCCATCCAATTACTTTACTAAAATTTTTTGAAGATTTTGTTGCATAAGGATCCGGCAAAGTATCGGTAAAGTTTCCTGAGCTGTCTTTTTGTTGGTATAAGGGGGAATTGTTTGCCCACTTTGTTTTAGATCCGGCATCGCTACAGGCAATCATGGCTGTTGTTATTAGCATCATTACCAATGATAAAGTCATATTCTTTTGCATAATTAAAAAGTTCTTGTACAGAGATTATTAAATACTGTGCCACATATAAGTGAACAATAGTTACAGCAAAGAAAGTGACCGGACTTTTGTAAGGGGAAATATTTTAAAAACAAAGTTTGGTGTAACAATTATAATTGAGCAGCTATTTCTTTTTCATCCGCAACACCATCTTTACGCCATACCTGTTTACCATCTTTAAAAATAATGTACACGGGTAACTGGGTAACTTTATATTGTTTTAATATGGCTTCATCATTAGCCCCGTCAACTTTTACCAGAATAAACTTGCCGGCATTATTTTTTTGCAGGCTTTGTAAAACGGGTTCCATTTTTTTACAGGGCGGGCACCATTCGGCACCAAAATCTACCAGCACCGTTTTTGAAGATACAATGGCACCATTAAAAGCCTCCAGCGAAAAAGGCATCTTTGCAGTGCTCACGCCTTCTAAATTTTTATTACCCGCTTTCCAGGCATTAATGCCACCCTGCAATTCGTACACTTTTTCAAAACCCATGGCCCCCATTTTTTGCGCTGCGGCAGCGCTTCTGCCACCGGCAAGGCAATACACATACACCGGTTTATTTTTATCTACAAAATTCAGTCTTCTTTCAAATTCAGCAGCATCATTCCAGTTGGCCAGTAAAGTATTTTTTATATGGCCACCAGCATATTCTCCCGGGGTTCTTACATCTAAAATTTGTACCGAATCTTTTTCAACCGCTTTTTCAAATTCATCTGCGGTTAAGTTTGTTTCGGTTTGTGCGGTGCAGCTAAAAAGCATCAGCGTAAAGAGAGAAGCATATAATAAACGATACGAGTATTTCATAATATTAAATTTGCTGTAAAATTACTTTATTAATTCTTTAAAATCAAGTTGGCTCACGGTTAATAAATTCACTTTTGTTAATCTTTTGGTCAGCTCCCGCCAGTTACCATCCTGCTTATAAATCTTTTGCAGCATAACACTGGCTTCTTTTACTTTTTTATTATTGGCCAGCGTAATGGCTGTCCAGTATTGCATCTCCAAATTTTTAGGGAACATTTTCATGGCGGCGCCGTATTCTTCCATCGCTAATTTCATATCATTTTTTTCAACAGCCAAATCGCCTTTATCCATATGCTCGTATGCCCGGAACAGTTTTAATAACCTTTCCATCTCTGCCAGTGGTTTATCATTATCATCCACCCTTAAATCAATTAACCGGTCAGTATATATTTGCCCGGTACTTTTGCCGGCAACTACTAAAATGGCCGCTGATTGTTTACCTCTGATATCGCCGCCAACTGCCTGCGCTGCCTGTAACGCTATTAAAATTCTTTCGGCCAGCGGTTTGCCAGTACTGCCTTCAAAAGCTTTTACCATAGCCGGGCAAACTTTATTGTTCAGCATCATATTACTTTGTACCGAAAAATTTTTGCCTACAATTTGTGATGCATAATCAATACATTTTTTACCGGTATGTGCATTTACGTTGCCATTGGTGTCAATCATTGCAACCTGCCTAACTTCCCGTGCTTCGTCAACAGCCAGTAATTCCTGCAATGCTTCGGTTGCAGTTTTGCCACTTTTAATTAATGCTAATCCTTTGGGTCCATAACTTTTGTTTACAAAAGATTGTGTGGCCACCACACCAACTCCTGCTTCGCCCCATGGCACTGCAGTGCCCACGCTAAACCAATGGCTTTGCACACCAACAGCCATCTCCCCCGTTTTAGCATCTCTTGCCACAATTGAAAAAGTATGCGCCAGCCCATCTTCTTTTTTAAAAAATTGTGAGGTTGCATTTTTAAATCCTGAAAAAAACAGTATAGATATTAAGATCAATTTTTGCATAAAATTATTTTTGCATTAAAGCTACAAATAAAAAAGCCACTCCAAATTAATGGAATGGCTTTTATAATTTATTAAATGAACTGAAGGAATAAATGGCTACGCTAAAAAATTAGGAATGATAAATTTTATTCACCAGTGACCATTCACCATTCATCTCTACATCGGCGACAGATATTGTGAATAGGCATACCCTTCTTCTCCATCAGCCGTTCTTACTTTCCACCAGCTGTCATCTGTTTTTTCTACTAAGGTTACCACTTCGTTATGTGCGGCTTTGCCTACAATTTCTCCTTCGGTACTTGGTGTACTTCTAATATTAAGATTGGTAGAATCAGTAGTTACTTTTAATTGAGCGCCGGCATCAGCTTTAATATCTACGTTCATCATTAAATCGCCACTGGCCATATTGGGGTCAATCTTATCGTACATTGCCCATAAGGCATCATAATCGGCTGTGCTTTTTGCAGTACCGCTTACATGCAGTACGCCATCTTTTTCAGCCACTGATAAATTGCCCACACCCATTGTATTTGCTGCAGTTAATAATGCAGCATATTTGTCTTGTAAAGCCATGTTGTTTTGTTTTAAGTTTTGATAATAATTATTTTTTGTCCATTAGTTTGCTAACGTCTGATTGTACGTTTGCTGTACCAAGCATTTGCATAATTTTAGTACGGTCTGCTTTACTAACTTCGCCGGAAAGTACTGCTTTTCCACCTTCAAAAGTAACGGTAACGCCTTTAATATCTTTTAAACCGTCTTTTACTTTTTGTTGTGTTGCAGCATCTAATTCTGTAGTCATGCTTGCAGGAGGTGGCGTTGCGGGGGCAGCAATCATACAATTATTCACTACCGATTTTACACCTTTTACACCTTCCACGGTTTTTTGGCAATGTGCTTTACATTCATCATCCTTACATTGGCCGCCAAGGGTAACAACACCTTCGTTAACATCAACAGTTGTACCTGTCATCATGTTATCGGCTTTAAGTGCTTCTTCTACTTTTGCTTTAATGTCGGCATCTTTAGGTTTGCAGCTTACAAAAAACAGCGTGGCACTTACCGCAACCACCGTTAATAATTTAATCAGTTTCATTTTTTAAAGTTTTGTTTGTTAATAATAATTGTTCAAAGAAAGGTAATTAATATTGATAAGGTAAAATTTACTTTCAACATTTTTCAATGATTTATACAGACTTATTTTAATGGTAACCCGTTGCATGTTGTTAAATTTATAGGCTGGCAACTTTTAAAAATTTACGGGCAGGTTCAATCAAGCAAATTTTAGTAAAATTTAGTTAGACAAAGTGAATCAGCCTTTTAATTAATATCCGGAAATTTCACCCTGCAAAACCAGCAACTTTCATGCCCGGCATAAAAATCAACCATAAGTGCCCGTTTAATTACCTGATATAAACCCCGTTGATGCAACAGGCATCATTAATTTTTATTTTTCTCACATTTTTTGGCCCTATGTGGATAATTCATTTTCTGTAAAAATGCCTTCATTCCGCTATATTCGCAGCGCTGAAAAAGAAAACCAATGGCAGAAAAAGATTTATTTGATTATACCGAAGACTCCATAAAAAGTTTAGACTGGAAAGAACATATACGCCTGCGCCCCGGCATGTATATTGGTAAACTGGGCGATGGCAGCAGCCCCGACGATGGCATTTACGTTTTAATGAAAGAGGTTATTGATAACTGCATTGATGAACATACCATGGGTTATGGCAAACATGTAGATGTAAATATTGAGGGCAAAACAATTACCGTAAGAGATTATGGCCGCGGAATTCCGTTGGGTAAAGTAGTGGACGTAGTGAGCAAAATAAATACTGGCGCCAAATACGACAGCAAGGCGTTTCAAAAAAGTGTGGGCTTAAACGGTGTGGGTACAAAAGCGGTAAATGCCTTAAGTAATTATTTTAAAGTAACGGCGTACAGGGAGGGCAAAGAAAAAACGGCTGAATTTGAAAGAGGCGTTTTAAAAAAAGATCATAAAGAATCTGCAACTAAAGAAGATAATGGTACTTATGTAGAATTTATTCCCGATGACCAGATTTTTAAAAATTTTCATTTTGTACAGGAGTATTTAGACAACCAGTTTTGGAATTACTGCTTTTTAAATGCAGGCTTGGTAATGAACCTTAATGGCAAAAGATATGTAAGTAAAAACGGCTTGCTCGATTTGCTGCAACGCAAAACCAATGCAGATGAAATACGATACCCAATTATACATTTAAAAGGAGAAGATATTGAAGTGGCTTTAACTCACGAAAACAGTTATGGCGAAGAATATTACAGTTTTGTAAATGGTCAGTTTACTACACAAGGTGGAACTCATCTGGCAGCATTTAGAGAAGGGTATGCGCGTACCATAAGGGAGTATTTTAAAAAAGATTATGATGCATCGGATATACGTGGAAGTATTTGTGCGGCCGTAAGTGTACGGGTACAAGAACCTGTATTTGAGAGCCAAACCAAAACAAAGTTGGGTAGCCTACAAGTAAGCGAAGGTGGTGCAAGTATGAAGAATTTTATTTACGATTTTCTTCATAAAGAACTGGATAATTTTTTACATAGAAACCCTACTTTGGCGGACTCGTTGCGCAAACGTATTGAACAAAATGAAAGAGAGCGTAAGGAACTGGCAGGCATAAAAAAGT
>JAYURK010000236.1:0-7202 GCA_043756235.1 Ferruginibacter sp.
GTTAATGGATTTACAGCCATATCAGTACAGTACCTGTATTGGCGAATGCCCAATCCGGTAATGGGTTGATTTAATGCATAAGTACCAATTCCTCTTGGCTTGCTAAAACCATCACCGGCTGCAGCAGTGCTCCAGTCGTGTGTAATCATCAATCCAAAATAATCGCTCCAGCCTTCGCCCATTTGCTCGGCATTGGTTAAACAGGTACTGCCATTACCCGTAAAGCGGTTGCTGATACCATGTGCATATTCATGTGCAATAATTCCATTGTCAACATCGCCATCACGGTCTGGTGTGGGCGCTGTCCATAAATACATCTGCATTCTTCCTTTGCCTCCATCGGCAGGGGTAGAAAAGTTTGCATTATTGGTGCCACCACCATCCTGTGCTTCGGCTAAAACATAATCATTACCCGTACCGCCACGGCCCTGGTTATTGGCCTGAAAATTTCTGGCAGTTTCTGTAAAACCATACAGGTACGACATGTCGTGCATTAAATTATTCCAATAAAAAAGATTGGTTGTATTAAACTGTTGGTTAGGAGATGGGGTTCTTACTGTTGGTTCCAGACCTAAATCAGGTACAAAATTAAAAGTTAGTGATGGTTCCGCAGTTGTAGATGCTTCTGTAATACCAATTGCATTTGTACCTGCCCTATCTTCATAGGCATGTACATTATTACCACGGGTTTGGGCAAAATAAGTAGTGCCATCATAATGCCATCCTAATGAGGTTGCATTGCCCGGCGATTTTGTCCAGGGATCGGTAACCAATGCAGGTGCACCACCAGGATGTATCGGGCTTTCGGCAGGTTGCGGTATTACCCTGTAACTGGCCGTGCTTACTACCGATGGGCCTGTACCTGCATTTAATAAATGATTGCCGGCATTTTGATTTTTATGTTGCTGATGTTGTTTAGCCGAATGATTTTCGCCATCAAAATTACATTTTATGGTAAGGCTTTGCTTATCAATAAATGAACCTGTTGATGCATCTATACGGGCAAGCCAGTAATCTTCATCCGATTTTGGTGCCATAAATACCTGCCATACTAATTTTAATTCGCCGGTTGTTTCAATGGGATACCAAATTAATTCGGCACTTATATTTTCCAAAGAAAAATTCATGTTACCAAAACTGGCTTTGCCATTAATTACAGGTGCATTTGCAACACGTATGTTTGTTGCATTTTTTACTTTTAATGCCGCAAGCGATGATTGCACTGCATTTGCTGCATTTACTTTTGGCGATGCACTGGCCTGTTTGCTTTTTAATTCAGGAGCCAGAAAACGTTCGCCGGCATTTGATACCAATGCGCCATCTTTAAATGCAAGTACCTGCATACGGTTATAAACCGGAATCCCCTGGTAAGTTTGTTGCAGATAAACCATCCTGATGTTTGATGATGGAATGATGTACGAATTTGAAACTACTGAATTTTGAACATCAGCCTGCAACAATCCGATGGAAGCTGCATGTTGCTGAACAAGTTGTAAGCCAGCCTGTTTTTCATTTTCGGACGATTGTGCAACAACACAAAGCGAAAAAAATAACAGTACTGAAAAAGATAAAAGTTTTTTCATAAAGTAATTTAATTTTGTTGAAAAAAATAATTGTTATTTAATGCGAAGTATAAATTTAAAATTATTTTTTAGTGTTTTTATCTTTTACTTATTAACATATTATAATTTTTTGATAGTAATTTCCACATGTAGTTTTACGATTAAAATGCAAGCAGGCACAGTTAGCAGTGCGGATAAACAGCTGGTAACTGTGGCAACAATAAGTAAATGAACTGATTATTCCGCTTCTGCTACTTTTACTGACTTTATATCCCTGGTATTCTTTTGTACAGCAATAGCAGCAAATAAACTAAGTACAAAACTCATAGCGTAAAAACCTTTCTCACTTTTTTCAAGTTCGGCATTCCACAAGCCCACGGTTAATAATACAACAGAGAGGAGTGTGGTAAACCAGGCAATGCCGTAATAAAGGCCGGTTACAGGAATTCCCTCCAACTGATCACGTACTGCTTTTTGAACAGAGATGGCGGAAAAAAGGCCAAACATTAAAACAGTAAAATAATAACCCTTTTCATTCAGCTCCATATTGGCATTCCATAAGCCAATAATAAATGCAATGGTGCCAATGAAGAATGCACTCCACGATGCAGCAATAAAAGCTGCTGATGGCTGGTTGATTTGTTTTTGTTCCATAATTAAATTTTTATTTTATGAAACAAAACTATCGGTATGCTTTTCTTTAATTTTTGACAATTGTCAAAAAACAAAAAAGCAAATGTTAAAACTTACTGCGGATGCGGCTGAGTGTTTCCTGACTGATGCCATGGTAAGAAGCGATAAAACCGAGCGGTACTCTTTCGATGATATGTGGAGATTGTAGAATCAGATCTTCGTAACGTTCTGTGGCAGTTTTAAACTGTGCGTTCACAAATCTTTCTTCCAGGCGGATATAATATTTTTCATTAGCAATCCTCATCAGCCGTTCTATATCGTGATGATCATTAAAAAGATTTGTGAGGGTTTCTTTAGCAATGGCCCACAAAGTGCAGCCCTCCAGCAATTGTATATTTTCAACAGCCGGTGCGCCGGTGATAAAACTGTGAAAGGAAGTGACAAAATCTTTTTCAAAACCAAACCAATGGGTAATTTCTTTTCCATCCAGGTTATAAAATCCACGCAATGCCCCTTGTTCTAAAAAGTATAAATGCCTGCATACATTTCCCTGTGTAAGCAGCATTTCATTTTTGTTAAGGTTGATTTGTGTAAGGCAATTCTGCAAAGCATGTTCAGCTTCGGGGCTAAGTTTGTAATAAGCTTTTATGTGGGTTAAAAGTTGCTGCAAGGGTGGTTTTAATTACTGGTTATCCAGTATTTTCTTTTTTTGTGCTTCATATTCTTCTTTGGTTAAATCGCCTGCGGCATATTGTTTATACAGTTTAATAATCTCGTCAGATATATTGCCCCGTGTATTATTTCTGAACGCATCCGGTACTGTTAATTCACTAATCATCTTTGGATTGTTTTCAATGGCCCTGTCAAAAGCCATATGTATATCTGCATAAGTTTTTGATCCGTCTTTAAAAGTTAGCGTGCCCAATATATGAATGTAGCCATTATAAAATACCGATATGCCAAAATCCTTAAGCTCTTCAACAACCATACTTGTATTTGCAAAGGCTTTGCTGGCTATTGCGTTTTTAATATTGATAAACCGGTATTTGCCATTTCTTCCGCTGCCCTTGCCAAAGTACAATGTCTGGCCTTTATAAATTTTAAAACCACTTGTAGTGTACAGGGTGTCATTTTCAAAACGGGGTAAAGTTTTTTGTGCCGATGCTAAAAAAGGCAAAAATAAAAATGCCAGCAATAGTATTTTCATAAAGTTTTTTTTGCTGATTGGTTTATTCCTTTTCCAGTTTAATCTTCATTTCTTTATAAGCGGCTTTGGTTATCAGGTTGTCTTCGTAAAGGTTACGGAGAAACAGCTTTTCTCTTTCGATGTTTCTTGGATATTTATTTCTAAATTCGTCCGGCACTTTTATTTCGCTGGGGAGCACAGGCGAGTTCTCTATTGCACGGTCAAATGCCATTTGTAAAACAATGAATTCAATTACACCATTTTGTCTTTTTAAGTAACCATCAAAAAGTATATATCCATTATTAAGACCGGAGATCCAGAATTTTTTAAATGATTTTACTGTTACCGAACAGTTGGTTAATGATGTAGAAAGAATACCATTTTTTACCGAAACAAATTTAAAGCGGTCATATCTTTCAAGTCCGTTGGCAAATTCAATTGCTTTGCCAATGTAAATTTTATAACCACTTAAAGTGTACAGTGTGTCGTTTTCAAACCTGGGTTTCAACTCTTGTGCTTTAGAAAAAAACGGGCATAACAGCAATGCAAATAATAATTTTTTCATTTCGGGTGGGTAGTTTATTGCCGCTCTAATAATTTTTTCTTTTGAGCATCATATTCTTCTTTGGTTAAAGCACCGGCTTTGTAAAGGTCAAACAGTTTTTTTATTTCATCGGCCACCATTATCTTTCTCAATTCATCCGGTGCTGTTTGTTTTTGTGGTTCAACAGCTGCAGGTTGTTTTGTTTGGGGCTTTGCTGTTTGTTGGCCAGGCTTTCTTTTAAACTCAACAGGTATGTTTAATTCTGAAGGCTGTCCATCGTAATCTTCAGTTGCTCTTTCAAAATTTATTAAAATATCTGTTTCTTCCTGTTTTCCGTCTTTATAAGTAAGTGTGCCGGTAATGCGTATGCTGTTGTTATCAGCACTTGTATATTTATAATTTTTCAGCTTGCTTACAAGCAGCATGCTGTTTTGTAAACTATAAGTATTGTTTTTTGCCAGACTTTGATGAAATTTTATAAAATTAAAATAGCCTGCTGCCAAAGTACCGTTTGCCAGTTGCAAAGTTTGTCCTTTATAAATTTTGTAACCGCCGGAAGTAGTGACCGTATCGTTTTCAAAACGTGGTTGGTTGTTTTGTGCGTTTGATAATAAAGGGCAAAGTAACAGGAAGAATAATATTTTTTTCATGGTATAAATTATCATTAAAGTAACGAAATATTATTTACAAATTCAGGCAGACAGATGTTAAGATAGCATGCTATTTTATTTTAATCATCCCCAAAAGTTACCATAACCGGTACATGATCGCTGTGTTGTTTCCAAAAATCAAAGTCACCAATTTCTACTGATTGTATTTTGCCGGCCAAGTCGGCAGATGCAAAGCAATAATCAAGGTGATAAGGTTTATTTTGGTGGCGGTATAAGTAATAAGTTGGGTGTGCCTCACTGCCCTGGTTTTGTTTATGATGTAAATGATAACAACTGCTAATGCCTTTTTTGTGCAGATGCTCTACCACATGAGAGTGGTTACCGGTGCGGTATTTACGATCCCAAATGGTATTGCTGTTAAAGTCGCCGGCAAGGATGGTATTTTTTTTAGATAGTTTATAATACTGCATTGCTTTCCAAATCTGCTCTACATAAACCCCATCGGGGTCGGCGGGATTGTTTGCCCACACAGCAAATAAAGTAAACTTGCAATTGCCCGCAGCATGCTGTGCATTGCCGGTAACTGCAATGGGTACAATCATTTTAAAATTTGAGTTGTGGGTTTTAATAAGTTTAAAGCGGTAATGGCTGTAACTAAAAATACCCAGGCCCTTGTTTTTATTTTCACCAAACCAAAGTATATCAGTTGGCTTTTGTGTATCAGGGTCGAATTTTAATTTATCGGGATGCTCACATTCTGGTACCACTAAAATATCGGGTTTGTGTGCCAGAATATAATCTGCTTTTTTTCTGAAAGCCATATTGCAGTTCCAGGTAATTATTTTCATGAGAATATATTTACCAATAGATCTGTTTTGAAGAAATAAATTCACAAATGATTATTTCGGTATCGGTCTCAATAAAAACAACGGTATATTTCTTTTTGTAAGAGATGCACTTGTAATTTAAAGTTGCTCTTTCTGGCTCACGGCAAAGTGGGTATGATTTACGTGTATCGGCAACAGCTATAAAATAATCGTAAGCGGCATCTGTAAATTTATTGGCTGTGGCAATCATCCCTTTTGATTGTATAAACCAGGCAATGGCTGCAATGCTTTCGGCTGCTGATTCTTTAATTGTTACTTTTCTGCGGCCCATTTGCTGATTAGTTTTTTGCTGTAGGCACGGGCTTCATCAATAGTTAATATTTTTTCTGTTTTGGTTTTTAAGGCTGCTTTTTTCTGCAATGCCTGATAATCTTTTTCGGGGATTAAGAAGTATTTTTTTTTATCAATTACAATCTGTGTCATGAAGATTTTTTGTAAACCAAATTTACTGAAATAATTGCAGAAAACCCGATGTAGTTATAAAGGGATTTATTTGGTTAACCCTGCAAGTAGGTTAATGGTTAATGCAACCACAAAAGTATTTAAAGCAAAAGACAGTAAGCCATGAGCAAGGGCTGTACGCCTGATGATGCGGCTGTTTATGGTAACATCCGAAACCTGAAACGTCATCCCGATTACAAAAGAAAAATAAGCAAAGTCAAGATAGTCGGGCTTTTTTTCTTCCGGAAAATCAAGACCGCTTACCGTTGCACTGCCTTTAATTTTTGAGTAATACAGATGTGCATAATGCAGCGTAAAAATAGTGTGCAGCATTATCCACGAACTCATGATGCCCATTATTGGCAATATAATATTACCAAAACTGTGCTCTGCAGATTGACCTGCAGATAATATCAGCAGCAAAACCGTAAACATACTGGCGAATGTAGATACCAGCACACTTATCAAAACAAATATGCGGCTTCCATCTTCTTTGTTGGCAAGCTTTTCAATAGCTGCAACGGGCAATTTAAAAAACATGATCCAACTGGTAATTATATAAGTGATGGAAAATACATTCCATAGCATGGCGCTAAGTATGGTAATGTTATTTTGGTAATTGCGTAATATAAAGAAAGCAGCAATTGTACAGACAAGGCTAAACAAAACCCTGTGCAGTGGCCGTATGCGTAAAAAAAAATTGCTATTATTTGTTTGTGTGGTTGCCATTAAACAGATTTTTATAAATTGAATTTACAACCAATTATTTTAATCCGGATAGTAAAGAGCAGTGCATAAGTTTTAAAGGAGCTGATAAAATGTTTGCAGGCTCAGGCAGAGAAGCTTTTTTGTTGAGATAGTTTTTTATTGCAGCATTTCGGTTCGTGAGACATCAACCGGGGCGGAGAGAAAGTCAGACATTACAAATCCCCTTTTTCGCCTTCAATCCATCGTTCAAGCATAACACGTTCAGATGGTGACTGGTGAGTGCCACCTGCTAAAATATCCAGGAACTTATCCCACAGGTTTTTTTCTTGCTTAAATTCTTTTTTAAAATTTACCAGGGCTTTGTAATAATCTTTCTGATAAACAACAGCTTCTTCATAAGTAAAATCCGGTGGTATCTGATCTACAATGAGCTTTGTAATTTTGTTCAACTCATCGGGCGAATATCTTTCAATCATCTGCAGTAAAATTCTGCATGAATCTACATGATCAACCAGCGATTGTACAAGCGGTTCTTCAACTTTTGTAAATTCCTGCTCCCACTTTACAAATTGTGTTTCGGGTAGTAATTTATACCCCGTGCGTATCGAATTTTTAGAAGCATCGTTTAAT
>JAYURK010000237.1:0-2602 GCA_043756235.1 Ferruginibacter sp.
TAAAAATGATGGCATCTACATGGAAAAATTTGTAGAAGAGCCACGCCATATAGAAATACAAATTGTTGGCGACCAGCACGGGCAGGTTTGTCATTTAAGCGAAAGAGATTGCTCTATACAGCGCCGCCATCAAAAACTGGTGGAAGAATCACCTTCACCTTTTATGACGCCGGAGCTTAGAGAAGCCATGGGCAACGCTGCTATAAAAGCTGCCGCATCTATAAATTATGAGGGAGTAGGCACCGTAGAATTTTTGGTGGATAAGCACCGCAACTTTTACTTTATGGAAATGAACACCCGTATACAGGTGGAACATTGTGTAACCGAAGAAGTAATTAATTACGATTTAATAAAAGAACAGATAATGATTGCCGCCGGCGACAGGCTTACCGGAAAAAATTATATTCCCGTAATGCATGCTATTGAATGCCGCATAAACGCCGAAGATCCATACAACGATTTTAGGCCAAGCCCCGGAAAAATTACCGTATTACACCAGCCCGGAGGGCATGGCGTAAGGGTAGATAGCCATGTGTATGCAGGTTATGTAATTCCACCTTATTACGACAGTATGATTGGTAAATTAATTGCCGTAGCACAAACCCGTGAAGAAGCCATCAATACCATGAGCCGTGCTTTAAGCGAATATGTAATTGAAGGGGTGAAAACCACTATTCCTTTTCATTTGCAATTAATGCGCCACCCCGATTTTAGAAGCGGCAATTTTACCACTAAATTTTTAGAAGGCTTTACCATGAAGTAAAAAAAAATATTTTCTTTAAAAAAAGCCACACAAAGTGTGGCTTTTTTATTTTGGTTACGGGCAGAAGTTTCCAATTGGGCTTCATTGGCACAGTTTATCCTGAGGCACGAAGGGCACTCGTGTACAACATATCATTGGGGAGCTTTAATTATGTTTTACTTATAAATTTTTATTTAAACTTCTTACCTAAAATATTTTGTCAAAAGTTATTAAACCTTATCTTTGCCGTCCGAAATTAAAAGGGAGTTTAGCTCAGTTGGTTTAGAGCATCCCGATTTACAATCGGGAGGGTCTAAGGTTCTAAATGAATAAGTTTTTTAATAAAGGGAGTTTAGCTCAGTTGGTTTAGAGCATCCCGATTTACAATCGGGAGGGTCGGCGGTTCTGAAAAAAAGTTTTATAAAGGGAGTTTAGCTCAGTTTGTTTAGAGCATCCCGATTTACAATCGGGAGGGTCATCGGTTCTAAAGGAAAAAGTTTTTTAATAAAGGGAGTTTAGCTCAGTTGGTTTAGAGCATCTGCCTTACAAGCAGAGGGTCGGCGGTTCGACCCCGTCAACTCCCACAAAAGCCTCACAGTAATGTGAGGTTTTTTTATTTTAACCTACGCCTAAAATTAATAAATGATTATTTTAGTACATCATAGGTAGCTGGTAATTTGCAAATTACCAACAAGTAGTTATTATAAAAGAAAAATTAAGTTACATGAAAAGAAATTTGATTTCAATAATACTGGTTTGTTTAGCTTTTCAAATAAGTGCCCAGCAAAAAATACACTGGAAAAAAGTTAGCGTATTGGTTTATACAAAAAATGGAAAAGGTTATGTGCACGATAATATTCCTGCTGCAGTAAAATGTATTCAGCAATTAGGAATGCAATACGGATTTAAAGTAGATTCTTCCGGCGATGCAGTGGTAATGACAGCAGCCAATCTTAAAAAATATACCCTCTTAATTTTTACCAGTACAAATAATGATGTGTTTGATACTGATGAACAACGTTTAGCCTTCAGGCAATATATTGAAAGTGGTGGAGGGTTTGTAGGTATTCATTCTGTTACCGGCACCGAAAGAAACTGGAAATGGTTTAAAATGTTAGTTGGCGGCACATTTGCCTGGCATGCAAAATTTCAAAAAATTACGATAAAAGTAATTGACCCATTGCATCCATCCGTACAGGGCTTACCAAAAGTTTGGGAAAAAGAAGACGAATTTTATTTTACAAAAGAGTTGTACGCCGGAACAAAAACTGTAATGGCCAATCACATCAGTTCTCTGGATATTTCAGATACCATTCAAAAAAATCTTATCATTAAAAATGCTGGCCCTTTTGCTGATCTTTTTCCTGCTGTTTGGACGAATGAATTTGATGGCGGTCACGCCTGGATAACCACTTTGGGGCATGATAAAAAAGATTATGAAGACCCTTTATTTATTGAACACATTTTTAAAGGCATAAGTTTTATTGCAGGCCTTGTAAAAAAAATTGATTCCGGTAAAGCTTATGCAACAGCAAAAGATACACCCCTGCGCTATTGAAATACATTTTTCGTTTTACCCGTCACTAAATATTTACCCCTGTTTACCGCTTACTTATTTTATTATGCGTAATAGTTTTTTGCAGTTTGCATTTAAAACGGGTTAAAGCATCTGTTCTTAATGCAGCATGTTTTGTGCTTCTGCCATTGGTTCTTTTGCGCCACATTTTAAAACTGCTGGCTTTCATTTCTTTGCGCATTAATACAATCACTTCCTTTTCTTTTAAACCAAATTGCATTTCTATCGCTTCAAAGGTGGTGCGGTCTTCCCACGCCATTTCTATTATGCGGTCAATATCTTTT
>JAYURK010000238.1:0-2596 GCA_043756235.1 Ferruginibacter sp.
AATGCTAAAAAGCAGATTGTACGAAATAGAATTGCAAAAGCGCAACGAAATAAAAGATGCTGCCAATAGCAAAAAGAAAAAAATAGAGTGGGGTAGCCAAATACGTTCATATGTTTTTCACCCATACAAAATGATAAAAGACCACCGTACAGATTATGAAGTGGGTAATGTAGGCCCAGTAATGGATGGTGAAATTGATGGTTTTATTAAAGCATATTTGATGGCAGAAAAAGAGGAAGCGTAATTTTGATAAATTATCTTGAGCCAAAACCGGTAAAAAAAGATGGTTTTGGCTTAAGATTTTTACAACGAAATCTTTGCAAACAGTTGTTCTCCCTGTATTACGGTATCAACAAGACCAATACTATGTTCGTTTTTTTGTATGCCAAATGGTGCTATTAAAACCCAAAATAATTGCTTTCGTGTGCCGGTTTGTTGTTTAAAAATAGTTGCTTTTTGTCTTAAGCTTGCAGCATATTTTTTATCAATGGTAAATTTATCTTCATAAAATTTCATCTCGCATAAATTTATAGTCTGGTCTCTTCGGTCTATTACTAAATCTATTTGTGCTCCTGCGCCGGCTTTGGTATTTTTCCATGTGCTTGCCTGTGTGTGTATGGCGTGTATGCCTATTGTTTTTTCTACAGCTTGCAAATGTTTGATGCAAAGCGATTCAAATGCAAGCCCACACCAGCTTTTATAACTTGCTGTATTGCTCAATTTGAGCCAGGTGTTTTTAGTGCCAAGCCTATTGGGTTCCATAAATTTTATATAGAACAGTGAATACTCATCGGTAAGTTTATAAATAGCATCTTTTATTTTTTTACCAAAGGGAATGTAAGCTGTAATAAAACCACCGGCGCTTAGTTCATCTAACAAACTTGTGGTGCTGCCTCCACTTTGTAGTTTGCTGGCTTTTATAATTTCGTTTCGGCTAAGCCCTTGTGGCTTGTTTGCCAGCGCTTTTATAACTTTTATATGTCGCTCTGCAGTATCAAATAATGCCTGGTATAAATCATTAAATTCGTTGTATAAAAAACCGGTTTTATTAAAACAGGCCGTCTCAATAATTTGTGCTGTACTTTGCCCGGCCTTTACTTGTTCCAGATACATTGGTACGCCTCCCATTATCATATATAATTGTATCATTTGATAATGATTGAGCTGTATATTTCTGCTTTTTAAAAACAATGCTGTTTCGTATAAACTAAAAGGTTGCAAAGCAATTTTGTGAGTAATACGGTTATGAAGGCCGCCTTTGTTTCGTACTACATGTTGTATCATCCAGCTTGCAGCCGAGCCGCAAAGTATTACCATCATGTTTGGTTTTGTAGATGCATACATATTCCAAAAATTTTCGAAAGCGGCCAAAAAGTTGGATTTTGCTGTTTGCATCCATGGAAATTCATCTAAAAAAATTACGATTTTTTTACTGCGAATTTTCTTTTGTAATAACGATTGTAATAATTCAAATGCAGCAAACCAATCTATAGGTACCAACAGTGGTATTTTATTATTTAATTGTATAGAAAGTGCTTTTGTAAATTCTTCTAATTGTATTTCTGTAGTTACATTATGTATGCCCGAAAAATGCAAACTCATGTAAGGTTGCATATAGTTTTTTATAAGGTATGTTTTGCCTATTCTCCTTCTCCCAAATACTGCTATCAACGATGCTTTCTTTTCTTCTAATGCCTTATCCAATATGCGTTTTGCGTCATGCCTTCCAATTATTTCTGCCATATAAAATATTTTATCTTAAGCCAAATGTACTAATTTATCATGGTTTTGGCTCTAAATAAGCAAATAATCTTGAGCCAAAACTACATAAAAATACCACTTTTGGCTCAAAATTATTTACACTTCTTAATAAAATGACTTATTAAATATCGCAATAAAAGGCTTTATTATTAGAATTTACAACGGTTACGTTTAGGGCATTTATCCTATCTTTATCTTATAAAAAATAAACAACCACATTAAATATTAACTATATGCAATACGGCTCATTTTATTATCCTTTACCTGTAAACGAACCTGTACTTAGTTATGCAAAAGGTTCAAAAGAAAAGCTTGCATTAAAGGCCGCCTTAAAAGATTTTAAAAGTACAAAAATTGATGTGCCAATGTATATAGGTGCAGATGAAGTGCGTACCGGAAAAACGGTAAACATTCACCCGCCACATGAACACAAACATTTACTTGGGCAATATCATGTAGGTGATGCAAGCCATGTAAAAAAAGCAATAGCTGCTGCACTTAAAGCCAAAGATAAATGGGCCAATATGAGCTGGGAAAACCGTGCGAATATATTTTTGAAAGCAGCCGATTTATTGGCCACCAAATACCGCCCACATATTAATGCCACTACCATGCTTGGGCAAAGTAAAAATGCCATGCAGGCTGAGATTGATGCAAGTTGCGAGCTCATAGATTTTCTTCGTTTTAATGTTCACTTTTTGAGTGATATTTATCAACAACAGCCCATTAGCAGCCCTGGCATACAGAACCGTTTAGAGTACCGCCCGCTGGAAGGATTTGTATTTGCATTAACGCCTTTTAACTTTACAGCAATAGGCGGCAATTTACCAACGAG
>JAYURK010000239.1:0-7146 GCA_043756235.1 Ferruginibacter sp.
GTTCAGGGCTAATCAACGAGGGGTAGTGGATGTAAAGTTTTTCCTGTTCAGGCTCTATAAACTTTTTGCGTAGTCCCCTATGTAATTAATGTGAGCCGTAACATTTAGGTAACATTAAATAAACAATTCATTAATACACCGGTAACATTGCAGTAATGTAAAAGGGCTCTCTTTGCGTCATGAAATTAACGAACATGAGAAGCTTTATTGTACTGGTTGCATTAATTACTTTATCATTTACCGCCTTTGCTCAAAAGGGAAAAATAGAAGGAAAAATTACCGATTCAAAAACCGGGAATCCGGTTTCGGGTGTTTCGGTGTTAATAAAAGAAACCGGAAAAGGTATAGCAAGTGATGTAGAGGGCAGGTTTTCTTTTACTGTTGAAACAGGAAAAAATTATACCATTACACTTAGCTCTACTAACTACGAAGCCAAAGAAATTACTGAAGTACAAACGGGTACAGATGGTATAGCACATCTTGATATTACACTTACACAAAAAACAAAAACCGGCGAAGAAGTTATTGTACGCAGCAGTACTGCAAAAAAAGAATCGGTAAACGCTTTACTGGGCATTCAAAAAAATACCAATACGGTTGCATCGGTTATTTCTGCAGAAGCTATTAGAAGAAGCCCCGACAGAAATACGGGTGAGGTATTAAAGCGGTTACCCGGCACCAGTATACAGGAAGGTAAATTTTTGGTGGTAAGAGGCTTGGCAGACCGGTACAACCAGGCCATGTTAAACGGCATTTTATTAACCAGTACCGAACCGGACAGAAAAACTTTTTCTTTTGATATTATACCCAGCAATATGGTAGATAATATTGTAGTAAACAAAGCCTTTGTTCCTGAGCTTCCCGGCGAGTGGGCTGGTGGTTTAATACAGGTAAATACAAAAGACATTCCTGCTAAAAACTTTTTTAATGTTCAAATAAGCAGTGGATTTAATACACAAACTATTGGCAAAGATTTTTACGAAGATAAAGGCGGTAAAACAGACTGGCTGGGTATAGATGATGGCACCCGGAATTTACCCGCTGCTTACACAACCAAAAGTGGTTTTGACACCTCAAGTTTTGCCAGCAAAACAGCTATGGGAAAATCGATGCGTAATGCATGGGCACCCACAAAAATTACTGCACCCTTTAATGCTGCTTTTGAATTAAATGGCGGGTTTAAAGAAACAATATTTGGCAAAACTCTTGGCGGCATTTTTGGGATTACTTACCGCAAAAACAACAGCATCCAGGATATTGTAAACAGGCATAACAATTTTGAAAACGGAAGAACTTTTAAGAATACGGATATTGATTTTAATGATGAAAGATATTTACAAAGTACCGCAGTAAGTGCTTTGGCAAGTTTATCTTTTCAATTGAACAATTCTAATAAAATTTCTTTAAAAAGTATCATCAGCACCAATACATCAAACAGTACCATTTTAAGAAACGGATTAGATGATACCCGTAATGAAGATATTATGGCTTATGAATACAGTTTTAAACAAAATACTTTTTTTACTACGCAGCTTACCGGCCAGCACGGCTTAAGCAAAAATTTAAAATTTAACTGGAATGGCGCTTTTACCATTTTAGATGGGTATTCTCCAGATCAAAGAAGGTTGCAATATTCCAGAACTAACGGCACCACCGATCCTTTCAGGGCTATTATTTCTAACAATTTATCGCAGGCCAGCGGCAGCAGAATATATCAAATGTTAAACGATTATATCTATACCACAGGCGGCGATTTAACCTACACTTTAAAAAATAAACAAACCATTAAAGGTGGATACATGTTGCAGATAAGAGACCGGTTGTTTGATGCCAAATTATTTGCTAATTACCTGCCCGTTGATAATGATGCGTTGAAATTATTAACGCCTGATAAAATATTTGCCCCCGAAAATTTTGGTAATGGCACAGATAATAAGATAGCTTTCGACGCTATTAAAGGAAGTACTTTCCGCTATTTAGCCAACACAATTTTAAATGCAGGCTATTTGCAAATGGATAACGAATTGTTTGAAAAATTGCGTTTGGTATGGGGCGTAAGGGTAGAACATTTTGACCAGTTGGTGGGCAGTGTAAAAAAATGGGACCCCCGCCACTCCTACTCAAAAGTTACCGATTTTTTACCCGGAGTAAATGCAACCTATAAAATAAATTCAAAAACAAATTTGCGTTTCTCAGCTTCGCAAACAGTTATAAGGCCCGAACTGAGAGAATTGAGTGCACTTAATTTATACGACTTTGAATTAAATGCTTCCGTTAACGGTAACCCTAAATTAAAACGTACCAAGGTTACTAATGTAGATTTGCGCTACGAAATTTATAACCGCCCAGGCGAAGTGTTTAGTGCTGGTATATTTTATAAAAATTTTAAAGACCCTATTGAACAATTATTTAATGAGGGTATTGGTGGTGCCAGCACTTTTAATTTTCAAAATGCAGCAAAAGCGTACTCTGCAGGTATTGAACTGGAAGTAAGAAAAAAACTGGATTTTATAGCAGAGAAAATGGAGAATTTCACTATACAATCCAACATTGCTGTAATAAAAAGCAAAGTAACTGATGCCCGATTTAATTTAGACAGGAGTTTGCAGGGGCAATCTAATTACCTGATTAACCTGGGACTGTTATATGATGTACCAAAATACGGTTTAAACGCCACGGTACTGTTTAATTTAATTGGCGAAAGAATATTTTTAGTAGGTGATAAAGCAGCCGGTGCCTCTTCACCGGATGTGTACGAAGCACCACGCCCTTTACTCGATTTTCAATTAGCAAAAAAAGTGGCTAAAGGCAGGGGAGAAGTAAAAATGAATGTATCAGACATCATTAACAGGGTGCAATATTTTTATCAAAATGCCAACAGCGCTAACTCTTTTCAAAAAAATACTGATGCCTACCGTTTTACCAGAAGGTTTGGTACAGCATTTAACGTAAGCATTAATTACTCTTTATAATATTAAACTTTTTAAAACATAAAAAACACGATGAAAAAGTACATTTTAATTCTAACAGCCATTATTGCAATAAGCAATACCGCTTGTAGAAAAATTGAAACAGACGGACAAATACAAGTAGTAACTATTAACACCGGCGGTGGTGGTAACAATACCGGCCAAACAATTACAGTTGAGGGCCGTATCACCTCGGACACAACTTTTAAAAAAGCCAATACCTATATTTTAAAAGGTTTAGTGTATATAGCCAACAACAAAACCTTAACCATAGAGCCGGGTACAACTGTTAAAGGTTCATTTAGTGGCAGCGATGTGGCTGCATTAATTATAACACGTGGTGCAAAAATTGTTGCAAAAGGTACTGCAACAGAGCCTGTAGTATTTACATCCGCCAGCCCTAACCCACAAAGTGGCGATTGGGGTGGTATTGTAATTTGTGGTAAAGCACCTATCAATACCAGCTTTAATGGTACTGCAGGTTTATTTGAAGTAGAAGGTGGAGTTAATAATGCTAATGGCGATGGCCTAGCCGGCAGCGGTGATGCTGCTGTGCCAACTTCGATAGCAAATGACAGCTCCGGAGTTTTGCGTTATGTAAGAATTGAATATGCAGGATATGCATTTCAACCCGATAAAGAAATTAACAGTTTAACCATGGCTGCAGTAGGCAGCAAAACTGTGATAGATCATGTACAAACTTACCTTGCAAAAGATGATGCTTTTGAATGGTTTGGTGGTACTGTAAATTGCAAATACCTGGTGGCATTTAAAACACAGGATGACGATTTTGATACTGATAACGGCTACAGCGGTAAAGTTCAGTTTGGTTTAGCCATCAGGGATTCACTGATTGCTGATGCTTCAAGATCGGAAGCTTTTGAAAGCGATAATAACGCAGGTGGTACCACTGCGACTCCAAAAACATCGGTGGTGTTCAGTAATATGACGGCGATAGGCCCAAGGGCAACTGCTACAAGCGTGGGTAGTTCCCTGTACAGGGCCGGTGCACACATCAGAAGAAATTCAGAAATGTCTCTATTCAATTCTGTAATTATTGGATGGCCTTTAGGTATTGAAGTAGATGGTACAACGGGCACGGCTACAGGAGCAAATGTGGGAACAGGTTTAGTGTTATCTAATATATTTTTAGGTGGCAATACTGACAGTATAAAATATTCTGCACCTTCCGGATCTGTATACACTACAGCAGATTTAGTAACTTATTTTAAAGGCAGCGCACAGGCGAATACAATATTAAACGGATCAGTTCCTTCAAATTTATTTGTACAGCCATTTAATTATACAGCACCCGATCCTACACCTTTTGGTAATGCGGCAAGCATAGTAGGTACCATTGTGGCACCGGTTACTGCAAGGGCCAGTTTTACCAATGCAAAAGTTAACAACTCTTTCTTTACAACTACCAACTTTATTGGCGCTATTGCACCATCAGGTGAGTTAGCAAGCTGGTGGAAAGGCTGGACAAGATTTTAATTTCTTCTAAAAACATTATTAAAAAATCCCGGCGTTTAACCGGGATTTTTTAATAACACTAAAATAATTTTTGGGTAACCGTTTGGTAATACTGCAGCAGCATCTTGCAACAGCATAATATGATAAAATAAAAATTAATTTTTCTTAAGCAAATAAAGCAATCCTGAGTTTAGTCGAAGGACAAATGCTTGAAACGCACCCTTTAATCTTATCGGGTGCTTTTTGTTTATACCCTGTATTAAATTAATGTTACCAAATTGTTACTATGCACATTTAAAACACATTCTTTTTAACATAGCGTATCTAAACTTTTTTGAAATTATATTCACACCCTCTTAAAACAATAAAACTTAAGTTTATGAAATGGGTTAGCGTAAACAACAGTACTGCACAGGAAAGTTTTGAATTATGGGAAGCCGATACAAAAGTGGCAGCTCTTTCCTTCAATAAAAATACAAGTATTGCAAGGTTTGTAAGTAAATTAAGCAAGCGCCTTTTCTTTTTTGAAAAAAGAGGGTTACTAACGCCTGCGGCTGTTATTAAAAATGAGTACGGTATAAAAATGGGAAAAGTAGAAGAAATAAAACCGGGCACTGGTAAAGGTTATGTGGAGCTAAACGATAAAAAATATTTTTTTGTTTATAACGAAAATAATTCCGGCGAGTTAATACTTTACGACGAAGCCATGAAGAAAAGTCTGCTAACCTGCAGTTTTAATACCCTTTCATCAGATTTTAATAAAACAAAATCTTTGCTGGATACAAAGTTTCCCAGTTTGCTGATGGCGCTTTGCTGGTATGCCCTGCAACCCCAAAACGGAAAATTGCAAGAGGTATTGGCATTTAATTAATCCTTCCTGCTTTGCAGTGTAAAACCAAAAGTGGTGCCCACATCTATTTTACTGCGTACATGTATGGGTTGGCCATGGGCTTCTATAATATGTTTACAAATAGCTAATCCTAAACCGCTGCCTCCTACTTTGCGGCTTCTGGCTAAATCTGTTCTGTAAAAGCGTTCAAATATCCGGTGTAAATGTTCTTCGGCAATGCCCGATCCATCATCACTTATTTCTACCAATATCGTTTGGCCATCCAGGCGGTAAAAACTACTTTCAATAATGCCATTTTGTTTACCATATTTTATGGCATTATCTACAAGGTTAATAAATACCTGCCTTATTTTTTCTTTATCTGCAAATACCACCAGCGGAAATTCGCAGCCCTTTTTTATAAAATATTTTATTTGCTTTTCGTCTGCTTTAATCGCAAGCGATTCATACACTTCTTTTAAAATATCCTGCACCACAAAATTTTCCTGATATAATAATTGCTCGCCGCTTTCCAGTCTCGAAATCTCATCAAGGTCGTCTACCAGGTTTACCAGCCGGTCTATATTTCGGGAGGTGCTTGCCAAAAATTTTTTATTTACTTCGGGGTTTTCTAAAGCCCCGTCAATTAAAGTATCTACATAACCCTGTATGGCAAAAATGGGCGTTTTTAATTCGTGACTCAGATTTTGCAAAAATTCTTTACGGTAGCTTTCATTTTGCTGCAGCAATTCAATTTCTGCTTTTCGTTGTTCTGCCCAGGCTTCCACATCTTCTCTTACCTCATCAATACCTTTTTGGGGTAAAATGTTTTTGTAATAAAACTCTTCTCTTTTACTGGCCTTGGTTTGATAAATGAGTTTGTAAATCAATTTTATTTTACGGTAAATAAAAGTTTGCAGGGTATAAGAGATAAGGCCAAAACTGCCGGTAAAAATTACAGCAAACGAAAGCAGGGCTATCCACCATACGGGTTTAAATATAAAAATGCCAATGGCAATGGGCACCGATAATATCAATGCAGTAAGTGCAGATAATTGTTGCGGCGAAAGATTTTTTTGAGAAAGCATACCCCTGATCCCGGAGGGAAATTTATTTGGGCGAAGATATTTATTATAATTATACCATCATAACACCCTTACCGGGCTGGTGTTATATTTCAAATTTATACCCAACTCCTTTTACAGTGCTGATACAATCAAGGTCTAATTTTTGGCGAATTTTACGTATGTGCACATCAATGGTACGGTCGCCAACAATTACTTCGGTACCCCAGATGGTATTTAAAATTTCGTTGCGTAAAAAAACTTTTCCGGGTTTACTTGCCAACAACGACAATAATTCAAATTCTTTTCTGGCTAAAATAATATCAGCGCCCTTAAAGTTGATCATGTATTTTTCCCTGTCAATTTCCAGATCCCCAACTTTTACCACTTTGGGTTCATCTTTACCCATTCTTCTAAACAATGCATTTACCTTGCTCACTAAAACTTTGGGGCTTATAGGTTTGGTAAGGTAATCATCCGCCCCGCTTTCCAGCCCTTTAACTTCTGTACTTTCATCACTTAGTGCCGTTAAAAAAATAATAAGTGTATTTTTAAAAGCTGCCTGCTGCCGAAGTACATTGCAAACTTCCATTCCCGTTTTGCCGGGCATCATAATATCTAATATAATTAAATCGGGCAGGGTGCGTTTTGCTTTGTCGATGGCCTCATTTCCGTTTTTAGCAGTTACCACTTCAAAACCTTCGGCCTGTAAATTGTATTGTATAATTTCCAGTATATCAGGTTCGTCGTCGGCAATTAATATTTTTTTAACATTACTCATACATACAATGTTGGGCAAAAATACTCT
>JAYURK010000240.1:0-22346 GCA_043756235.1 Ferruginibacter sp.
TCGGGTTGGCGAGCAGTTACTGATACTTTTGCAGGTTGCAATTATGATTGGGGACGATTTATGACAAGTTTAAAATTATTTTGTGAAACAGGAACAGGAACACCTTCTTAATTAATTAAAAGACAAAAAATAAAATGGAAAAATCAATAAACAATCAAGTAATGACAACTCAAGAACTTGCTGCAAGATTTCAGGAACTTGCCAAGCAAGAAAAGTGGTTTGAAATACAGGACCAACTATTTTCAGATAATGTAAGAAGCGTTGAGCCTGCAAATTCGCTATACTTCAAAAATGAAGAAGGAAAAGCACTTGTTCGCAAAAAAGGCGAAGATTGGGTAAGCAGAGTAAAAGAAGTACACAAGCTCTCCACTTCGCAACCTGTAGTGGCAGGTAAACATTTTGCAGTAGCCAGAGAAACAGACATAATGGTTGAAGGAATTGGCAGAGTACATATAAATGAGATAATGCTTTATGAAGTGAAAGACGGCCAGATTATATTAGAGCAATTCTTTTATTAAAATACCACAATAATGTTTCAAATTTCGTTACTGCATTTTTTTGAGAAATTATCAATATTAGACATTCAGAAAGGGCGAAAGCACAACTTGTATTTGCCAAAATGGGGGCGGGAGAATTAAATAATGCGACTTTAAACTTTTTCATGCATAAATAATAAAAAATGATTTCAGTAATTGTAACATACCAGGTAAAGCAAGAATTTGTTGACCAAAACAAACAGAATATACAAGGGTTTTTAAAAGACTTTAGAGAACTTGACACATCTGATTTTGAGTATAATGTTTATACGAAAGATGATAATATAACTTTTATTCACTACTCAATTTATAGAAATGAAAAAGTTCAGTCAAAGCTTTTAAATATTCCATCCTTTAAAGAATTTCAAAAACTAAGAGATGAAAGCGGACTAAATGGAACGCATAAAATTGAAGTTTTGAATGTTGTTGGTTCCACAAACGAAAAACTTATTTAAACATTGACCAATTTAATATAGTGTTTCAAAAAATCATCGTCTAAAAAAAAATTATGCAAACAAAAACAACAAGTACAAGAATGCAAGCCATCATTGATTTGTACGATATGCAAACCAAATTTTTTAACAGTGCGCTTGATGGTATAAAAGATGAAGATGCACACAACCGGTTAAACACAAAGGCTAATCATGTAGCCTGGCTTGCCGGCAGTCTTACAGAACAGCGGTATGAATTAGCAAATTACCTGGGCGTGGCAAGTAACCAGTCTGCTCAGGAATTGTTTAAAAATAATCAGGGCATTAAAGATGGAATTACATATCCTTCTCTTAATTCTTTTAAAAGCGATTGGGAAAAAATTTCACTACAGTTAAGAGAAGCATTGATAAAAGTAACCGATGAAAAGTTAGACGAACAATTTGAAATGATGCCCGATATGAAAATGACTTATTATGAACTTATCAGTTTTATAAGTTACCGGGAAGCCAACTGCATTGGGCAAATTGCTTTGTGGCGCAGGCTGCTTGGGTATGAGGCAATGAAGTATGAGTAAATACAATTTAAAATAACCTGAAAATAAAATTATGAAAAAAATAATCGCAGTAGAATGGCTATCGCTTGATGGCTATTTTTCACGAGAGAATAACGAAACGGATTGGTTTGTTTGGGATAAAGAAATGGAAGCATATTATAAAGAAATGTTCAAGGATTTTGATACTATTTTATTTGGCAGTACCACATATAAAATAATGGCTGACTATTGGCCAAAATCTCCTTCTACCGATGAAAGTTCGGACATTAAAAACTTTATGAATAATAGTCGCAAAATTGTTTTTTCAAAAACACTGAATAACACGGAATGGAATAACTCGGAAGTAATGAAAGAAATTAGTTCAGAGAAAATTATAGCAATGAAACAAGCAATAGGTAAAGACATTGTAATTTTTGGCAGCGGTAGTGTTGTATCTCACCTTACTACGCTGAAACTAATTGATGAATATAAATTTTTAATAAATCCTGTTTTTTTAGGCAACGGAAAAACGATATTTAAAAATGAAGAAGCAAAAGCTAAATTGAAATATTTAAATTCTAAAACTTTTGGCAATGGGAATATCATGTTGCAATATGAGCTTTCCAAAGTGTGACTTTGAACCCGCAGTCAAGAAAAGCAAGCATGGAAGGAAAACGACCGCAACGCCATAAACCGCTTCCTGATGAAGTATTACAAGGCAAAAAAAGAAATCAATTTTTTATACTCATTAAAAATATTATTTTGAAAACATCTGATCACACCTCCAGCACCCAACCGGTTAACAACAATATTACCTCAGGCGATAATCTTTCTTTGTGGTTTACAGCAATGGAACAGCCGCTTTCTTTTGAAATATTAAACAGCGATATTGATACCGATATTTTAGTAATTGGCGGAGGCATAGCCGGGCTAACTACAGCATATTGTCTTGCTAAAGAAGGCCGCAAAGTAGTACTTGTAGAAGATGGATACCTTGGAAGTGGTGAGACGGGAAGAACAACAGCTCAACTTACCTGTGCGCTGGATGACAGATATTTTGAATTGGAAAAAATTTATGATGAGGCTGCTGCACAATTAGCAGCCAACAGCCATATGAAAGCTATAGAATGGATAGCAAACACAGTTAAACAACATTCAATAAATTGCCAGTTTAAAAGAGTAGATGGTTATTTGTTTTTGCATTCTTCTGATACAAAAGAAACTTTAGAGAAAGAATATGAGGCAACAAAAAGAGCAGGGCTTGCCACTGAAATGTTGAATGCTGTTCCAAACATTAAAGGAGAAGATGGTAAGTGGTGTATTAAATTTTCTAACCAGGCGCAATTTCATATTTTACTTTATTTAAAAGGATTGGCAGCTGCTTTTATACAATTGGGTGGAAAGATTTACACCCAAACTAAAGCAGAAAATATCAACAAACATGGAGCTGCTGCAAATGGATTTACAATAAATGCCAAACACATTATAGTTGCTACTAACATCCCGGTAAATGATTGGGTTACCATGCACACCAAGCAATGGCCTTACCGTACCTACGTTATAGCAGCTAAAATTGCTAAAGGTACATTACCGTATGCCATGTGGTGGGACACTGGCAATCATGAATCCAAATGGGTTTCTCAACCTTATCATTATGTTCGTTTGGCAGAATTTGATGAACAGTATGATTTATTGGTGGCTGGCGGAGAAGATCACCGTACCGGCCAGGCAGATGATGAAGGTATTAAAGAAGAAGACCGTTACAAAAATTTGGAAGCATGGACCAAAAAACGTTTCCCCGCTATCGAAGATATTGTATACAAATGGTCGGGCCAGGTGATGGAACCCATCGACTCATTGGCGTACATCGGTAAAAATCCTGGTGATGATAACATTTACATCATTACCGGCGACTCGGGCAATGGCATGACGCACGGCACACTTGGTGGAATAATTATTACAGATATTATTATGCAGCGGGATAATCCATGGATTAAATTATACAGCCCTTCACGAATTACCTCAAAAATTGCCGGTGATTATTTTAAGGAAGTAGGCAATATGGTTGCACAATATGGCGATTGGTTTACCGGAGCTGATATTAAAAAACCCGAAGACTTAAAACCTGGTGAAGGCGGAATTATGTCATCGGGATTTAAAAAAATTGCCGTGTATTGCGATGAAGAAAACAACCTGCATACCTGCACCGCCGTTTGCCCGCATTTGGGCGCAGTGCTGCAATGGAATGCTGATGAAAAAACTTTTGATTGCCCCATGCATGGATCAAGATTTACAACAGAAGGTAAAGTGATAAACGGGCCGGCAATTGCTGATCTAAAAAAAATCAACCTTAACGATATTGATCAGTAAAAGAAATCGGCAAACAGTTTGAAATATTTTACAGGCATCCATTTACACCCTCCATAAAAAGCAATTTTATGTAACCTTGCAAAAACCATGGTAGTCATAAATAAACGCAAGTATCTATCTATGCAGATGAAAATGTATTAATTCTAACGTCATTATCGCAGCCTGATATATTTAATTGCCCACAAACATTTTACTAATAACAGCTTTATCGTGCCCGTAAATATCATCTGCAAAATGCAAAAAATTATTTTCATCTACCCAGGCGGTGTAGTAAGTAATTAATACCGGTACCGGGCTGCTAACTTTTACAAATTTTTCTTCACCGCTGTTCATTGCGGCACTTATTTTTTCGGGAGGCCATTGGGCATCATCTTTTAAAAGATAATTGGCCATTTTTTCCGGTTCGCTTAACCTGATACAACCATGGCTGTACGCTCTTTTATCTTTATTAAATAAACCCTTTGCAGGTGTATCATGAAAATAAATATTGAAACTGTTGGGAAATAAAAATTTTACTTTTCCCAAAGAATTATCGTCGCCGGGTAACTGCCTTATTACGGGCACGCCGTCTTCGTTACCCGTTACTTCCATATTTTGAGAGGCCAGGTAATTTGGATTGCGTTCCATAGCAGGTAAAATTTCTTTTTTTACAATGCTGGATGGTAAATTCCAGTAAGGGCTAAATACTACCTGGTTAAGGTTACCGGTAAACATCATGGTATTATGGCCCTCTTTACCAACAACAACGTTCATGTCAAACACTTTTTGTTTACCATCTTTTACATGCAAAATAAATTCCGGAATGTTTACAACAATCATTTTGCCTTTGGGCTCGTTAATCATCCACTGCATGCGGCCCATGTTTATTAATATTTGTTGTATACGGTTTAGCACCGGTACATTCATATCTTTTATTTGCCCGTCAGTTAATACACCTGTGGGAGTATATCCAAACCGTTGCTGAAAATTTTTTACACCAGCAATTGCTAAATCGTTAAACACGGGTGTAGTGTCTGCATCCATATCGCCGGTTAATTGCAGTCGCTGCTTTAATAAAACCACTGCAGGCGATGAGGTGCCTTTTTTTAATTGTTTTGCCGTGGCAGTTATTTGCGGCCAGCCGCCCTGTTTTGCAATAGCATGGTACTTTTCTAATTTTTCTTTTAATAATTTGTAAGAGGTATTAACATCCTCGTAATATTTATTATCCTTATGTTTTTTAGATAATAAAGAATCTGCCAGTAACAAAGCATCTTCTTTTTTACGGGGAATAAAACGCTCCATTTCTTTACGTTTTACAAAACCATCTTCTATATTATTTAAAGCATATAAAATAAAATGCTGGGTAAGTTTAAGTTCGGTATTGATAATATTTTTATCCGAAGCCGAAACGGGAAAGCCCTCTTCTTCTTCGGTATAGTTAACCATTTTGGCTTGCAGGCTTTTATCTTTTAAGGCAGAATCGTTAGCATACGTGGTTTGATAATTGTGCATATTCCAAAATCCCCGGGCCTGCTCAGTAAGTCCGTTGTTAGTAAACCACGCCAGTTGATAATTGCGGGCATTGTAAAAACTGGTCATCCTCCTGATGATTTTAGCTTCAATTTTATTATCGGCAAAAAATTTCACCATTATGGAACTGTCAAAAAAAAGATTGTTGTAAGCATTTGCTGCAGAAATACTAAAATCTCTTTTAGTCATTTTCTTTTCTTCCTTACTGTTTTCTTCTGTTTCGCTGGAATTGCTACTGCCCGAAGTACCAGAATTGCAGGAAATAAATAATGCAAAAATTAGAGTGGCGGTTAAAATATTCTTTATCATGTGATGCGCTAATACAAATGCTGTGCCTTAAAATGGCTTGTTTTTTGATTAGTGCTGCGGCTATAAATATCAAAGCGGTTACGGGCTTTGCCGGCTAAAGAAATATTACAAACAATGGTGAATTTTATAGCCTGCCGTACAGGTAAGCTTCCTCTTCGGTGGGTACCGTACTTCCTGCGGCATCTTCTAAAGTAACCTTAAATGCTGTAGCACCTACCGGAATATTTTGTACTTCAATAAACCGGCCGCGTATTGCATCATTAATTATACCTATGCTTACGGGTTTATCATTTACCATTGCCCATAGCTGGTATTTTTTTTGCGCAGATGAGGGAACCAGGTGATGGATCATGATATACGCTTTGCCATTTCTTTTATCCCAAAACATGGTACAGCGGCAAATACTGTGCGGCGCTACACCATACATAGCAACAGGTGTAATAGTGGGGTTATTTAAAATGGCGTAATCATTTTTTGAAAGCGTTGCAGAACTTGCTGCATTGGTTAAGGCTAATTGCTGTGCTTTAGTTTTTTTGTATAAAGTATAATTTAAAATACTGCTTGCAGTAAATAAAATTATTGCAGCGGCCGCAACTAATTTTAGCCAATGCATTTTTTTTACCGGTGTATTACCGGAAGCTGCAGTTATAACCGGGGTTTGTAATGCTTGTAAAGCTGCCAGTATTTTCGCATCAGTATCAGCAGGTACTGCTGTGCCATTGCTTAAAAAATTATTTTGCATTGCAATTTCAAATTGCAAAATGGCATTGTTAAGTTCAGCATCTTTAAGGCGTAATACTTCTATCTCCGTTTTTTCCTGCGGAGCACACAAGCCCATTACATACATTTCAATAATACCGGATGATATATAATTTTTAATATCCATTATACAAATAGTTTGCGCAGGTCTATCAACGCATTTCTTAACCTGGTTTTTACAGTGCCCACAGGCAAGTTTAAAATTTTTGCAATTTCTTCATGTGTAAAGCCATTAAAATAAGCAAGCTCTATTACATTTTTATAATCTTCTCTAAGCTGATGCACTTGCTTTCTTAATCCAATCTGGTTAATATTTATAACCGTACTTTCTTTTTCTGCTGCATTATTAACGTAATTGTCGAACGAATCGTTTTTTTGCTCCGACTTATAATTTTTACTTCTGGTGGTGTTAATAGCACAATTACGGGTTACATTAAAAAGCCATGTAAATAACCTCCCTTTGGTTTCATCATATTTACTGATATTTTTCCAGGCGGTTACAAAGGCTTCCTGCAGCACATCTGCAGCTATCTCCCTGTCGGCTATTATTTGCAGTATAACAGTGTACAATGCCCCTTTATAATTATTGTATAAATATTCAAAAGCTCCTGCATCCTGCTGCTTCAGTGCTTTAGTTAATGCAGCTTCGGTGTATGTTTTACTTTCAGGCAATACAAAAATTATTAATTACCCCTTAAAAATAACGGGATTGCGTCTTTTAAAAAAATATATTTCCTTAAAAAACCAAAGTATACTTTAATGTGTAAATGGGTTAGTGCCCATTTTATAACTGCCATTGCTACCGCAATAGCCAAAATTAAAAATCATGACCAAACTAATCACTTTATTTGCAGGTATTATTTTACTTGCATCTTCCTGCAAAAAAGATAAAACCCCGGCTGTTTTAAATGATGATATACCTGCAGCACTTACCACTATTGTATCCGGCACTTTTGTAAGCAGCGCTCATACCAGCAGCGGCACCGCCCGAATTGCTAAAGACGCAGCCAATAAGATTTACCTGGTTTTTGAAAATTTTAAAACGGATAATGGTCCGGATTTAAGGGTATGGCTGTCTGCTAATAATAATGGCACCCCGGCACAGGAGGTAGGATTATTAAAAGCAGTTACAGGTAATTTTTCTTATGAGCTGGATGCATCTTTTAACTATACCACCAACAACCGTGTACTGATATGGTGTAAACAATTTTCAGTGCTGTTTGGATATTCAGCTTTAAAATAACGCTCTCTTCTCTTTTGTAGTATGCCTGTTTTACTCTGTTAAGCGTAAAAAAACAGCTGTAAAGCTTAATGGTAAAACTATGCCCCATCCCCACCCTGTAATGCTATGCGTACCACCTTTAAAAAAAGTAAACATCATTTTTAAACAAAATCAACATCAACAATTATGAAACATTTAAAAAACATTGCAGTAATTGCAATAACCACATTGTCTCTTGCAGCCTGTCAAAAAGAAGGTAAATTTTTTTCTGAAAAAGATGCCCCGGCTGCAGATAAACTTGCGGCTAACAGCGGCCGTAATAATGAAGATGAAATTGAAGGTGGCAATAAACATGTGTACACATTAAGTAACCAGGTAAACGGTAACAGTGTGTTGGATTACACCAGGGCAAATACCGGCACATTAACCTTTAAAGGCGCTTATGCTACCGGGGGTACGGGTACCGGTGGTGGATTGGGTAACCAGGGTGCAGTAATTATTGCGCAAGATGATGATGATGCTACACTTTTAGCAGTAAATCCGGGCAGTAACAGTATTTCGTCTTTTAAAATTACAGGTAATGGTTTACAGTTAAAGTCAACCGTTAGCAGTGGAGGTATGCGCCCGGTTAGTGTTGCACAGCATGATGATGTGGTGTATGTTTTAAATGCCGGTGGCACAGGTAATATTGCAGGATTTAAATTAGAGGATCATAAACTAAACCCCATTGCAAATTCTGTACGGCCATTAAGCGCTGCTGCTGCAGGTGCTGCACAAATTTCGTTTGTTCATGATGGCAAAGTGGTTGTAATTACCGAAAAGGCAACTAACAAAATTGTAACCTATACTATCAACCAATCGGGTATGCCCGGCGTTATGCACTCTCTAACTTCGGCCAAACCTACACCGTTTGGTTTTGCCACAGGTAACGATGGAAATATTTTTGTTTCCGAAGCTGTGGGTGGTGCGCCTGGTGCCAGTACACTTTCTGCATATCATATCAATTATACTGGAAGCATTACTTTGGCAAGCGGCCCGGTGGGTGCTAATCAAACTGCTGCATGCTGGGTAGTAATTACCAACAACGGAAAGTATGCCTATACTACTAACACGGCCAGTAACACACTTTCTACATTTAATGTTAATACACACACTGGCAGTATAAATGTACACACAGCCATTTCAGCCATAACAGATATGGGGCCCATTGATGCTGCTTTAAATAACAATTCAAAATATTTATACATCCTAAATGCGGTGAGCCATACCATTGGCGTTTATGCCGTGAATAATAACGGTAATTTAAATGCAGTGCAAACCGTGCAGGGTTTGCCAGCCGGTGCTACAGGTTTAGCAGCAAAATAAAATTCTATAAATTAATACAGCGCAAAAGAGGGCTGTTTCAAAAGCAAACAAATCTGTAACATCAACTTTATTAAGATGTTTACAGATTTGTTTGCCAGCGATTGTAACATTTGGATAAACGCAATGTTATAATAGCTGGAACTTTTGAGACAGCCTCTTTTTTTTTTGATAACCCAAACTGTTTTTAAACCATATGCAAAAAACAAAGGCGCTTTTATAATAAGTACACTATGATAGTTGTGAAGTGAGAAAAAAATTCCCCATATTGTCGCAAGTTGTGTATAAACTAACGCTTTTAAAAAGTGTGCATTTACTTCTAAACTTTACAAAAGGAATACACTAAACATCGTTTTATCAATTAGTTGTTTGGCATAAGCTTTGGCTTACACTCTCAGTAATTTTTAATATATGATACCATGCCGGCAACTTATTTATGCGCTATTATTTATTTGCAGTGCTGCCATATCCTGCAGCAGTAATAAAAAAAAACTCGAGTACACAAATTCTTCCCGGTACGATTTGCTTAACCCCACAGTAATAAAACTACCAGATAATTTAGCCGAAATTTCTGGTTTGGCGTATTACGCAAAAGATACCAGCGTATTTGCAGTTGTAGATGAAGATGGCCTTTTTTATAAAATTAGCCTTATGCAACAGGGTAAGATTGAAAAATGGCGATTTGATAAAAGGCACGATTATGAAGACCTTGTTTTACACGACAGTATATTTTATATTTTAGTAAGTAATGGCGATATTGAAACATTGCAGTTTGGTAAAGGCGACAGTATTATTACCAATAAAACAAAATTTCCAGAATCCAGTAAAAAATTAAACGAGTTTGAATCTTTACATTACGATGACGAATTGAAACAACTGATTTTAGTTTGTAAAAATTGTGATGAGGAAACCAATAATAAAGCGGTGGCCTGGGGATATAATATAGAAACCAAAGCCTATACACCCGACCTGTTTACAATTGATATATCGCCTGCCTTACAAAAACTGGGTGTACAAAAAATTAAATTACGACCATCGGCAACCGCCATAAACCCGGTAACTAACGAAATTTATATCCTTGCATCCATTAATAATTTGTTGGTGATAACCGACAGGAAGGGAAAATTTATAGAAGCCTATCCGCTTGACCCCGCTATTTATAAACAGCCCGAAGGCATTGCCTTTACCCCCGCTGGCGACATGATTATTTCTAACGAATCTCACGATACAGGACTGTCTAATATTTTGATCATCAAAAACAAAAAGAAGGGTTTATGAAAAACTTAGGGTTATTAATTTGTTGTTTATTTCTTTTTAATACAATTGCTTTTACACAGGATAGTATACAGGCCAGAATAATTTTGATAGGTGATGCCGGGCAACTTATAAATGGAAGGCACCCTGTAGTGGCTGCTGTAAAAAACACGGTGCCCATGAACGAGAAAACCACCATCATATTTTTAGGCGATAATTTATATAAAACCGGCTTACCCGATAACAGTGTACCCACATACGAAATTGCAAAAGCACCGCTCGATTCTCAAATTCAAATTGCCGGTACCAGTAAGGCAAAAGTTTATTTTGTACCCGGCAATCACGATTGGGCAAATGGCGGGTCAAACGGTTATGAATCTATTTTAAGAGTACAGAACTATATAGATTATTTAAGCAATGCCAATGTAACAATGTTTCCACGGGACGGGTGCCCCGGACCGGTAGATATAAAAATTACCGACGAGATTACATTGGTGATGATGGACAGCCAGTGGTGGCTTCATGAAAATGAAAAACCCGGTATAGAATCGGATTGTCCGTATAAAACAAAAGCAGAAATATTAGTGCAGCTAGATGACATACTTTCTGAAAATGCACAAAAATTAGTGATACTTGCCATGCATCACCCGCCAAAAAGTTATAGTGTGCACGGAGGTTATTTTACTTTTAAGCAACACATTTTTCCCTTTACCGATGCTAAGCCTAACCTTTATATTCCTTTACCATTGATAGGTTCGGCCTATCCGTTAACAAGGGCGGTATTTGGTACCGAACAAGATCTTAAACATCCATTATACCAAACATTAATTAACGATGTAGAAGCTGTAGTTAAAGGTCATCCAAATGTAATTTTTGCTTCGGGCCACGATCATTCTTTACAAATGATACAGGATAGCGGGTATAATTATATTGTAAGTGGCAGTGGCAGTAAAAACTCCAGGGTATCTAAAGGAAAAAATAGTTTATACGCATCGCCGCTTGGTGGCTTTTTTACGCTGGATATTTCAAAAAATAAAAACGTGGTGGCCAGTGCATTTGTAGTGGAAGGCGATTCGGTTAAAAAAGATTTTACGGCACAAATTTTAGATTTTTCAAAAATTCCCGTACCGGTAGCTGATACTACCCGGCACGCCGCTTATAAATTTAAAGACAGTGTGGTAATTTCTGCCAGCGATCAATACAAAGCCAGTTACATTGGTTTAAGAAGAAATTTTTTAGGGCCTAACTACCGCAAGGCGTGGAGTACGCCGGTAACCATGAGGGAGTTTAATATTAATAAAGAAAAAGGCGGATTTAAAATAGAAAGTTTGGGTGGCGGCAAACAAACCAAATCATTAAAACTTAAAGATAAACAAGGGCACGAATGGACCCTGCGAACTGTAGATAAGGATCCGGAAAAAGCCTTACCTTCTAACTTACGCGGTACAGTAGCACAAAGTATTGTACAGGATATGATATCGGCCAGCAGCCCCTATGCCCCATTGGTAATACCCGATTTAGCAAGGGCAGTTGGTGTAATTACACCCGACCCTGAATTCTTTTTTGTACCAGACGACAGGGCCTTTGGCAAGTACCGCCAATTGTTTGCCAATACCGTTGTAATACTGGAAGACCGTGACCCACGGCGTGATTTTGTAGATACCAAAAGCACGGGCAAAGTAATTAATAAAATGCTGGAAGATAATGACCACCATGTAGACCAGGAAAAAGTTTTAAATGCCCGGTTACTTGATATGCTTATTGGCGATTTTGACCGCCACGCCGACCAATGGAAATGGGGCACTGCCGATACCGGAAAAGGAAAATTGTATTACCCCATCCCTAAAGACAGGGACCAGGCTTTTTTTAATTCTGATGGACTGCTGTTGCGTTTCTTATCAAAAAAACAAATGCCTTTTTTACAGGGTTTCAAAAAAAATATCAGGGATATCAACGGGCTGAATTTTGTAGCCAGGGATTTTGACCGCTTGTTTTTAAATAATCTTGAAGACAGTGCCTGGAAAAGAATTGCCACAAATTTTCAAACCCAGCTAACCAACACTGTAATTGATAAAGCGGTAAGTAAATTTCCTGCACCCATTGCAGCGATAGATGGAGCAGATGTGGCCGAGAAACTAAAAAGCCGCCGCGATATTTTATTAAAAAAGGCTATGAAATATTATGCATTCCTGGCCAGGGAAGTTTCTGTAACCGGTAGTAATAAATCAGAATTTTTTCATGTAAAAAAACATGAGAACGGGCTGCAGCTTACGGTATACAAAAAGAACGACGACTCTGATTCTGCATCGGTAATGTACAACAGAATTTTTAATGATAAGGTTACAAAAGAATTACGTTTATATGGTTTAAATGGTAACGACAAGTTTGAAATTGATCCGGATGTTTCTTCAAAAATATTATTACGTATTGTGGGCGGCAAGGGTAACGACAGTTTTGATTTAAAAGGAAACGTGAAAAATTTTGTGTACGATCAAACCACCGAAAAAAATGGCAGCATTAATTTAAGAAGAACGAATAAAGAATTTTCTGCCGATCCATCTATTAACGAATACAAGAGTACCGGTTTTCAATATACCCGAACAAGATTTCCACAAATAAATTTAGGGTATAATGTAGAAGATAAGTTTTTAGTGGGCATTGGTTTTTCACGCCGCACTTTTGGCTTTAGAAAAGATCCTTACGCTACCGATCAACGGCTGGTAACCTTATACGCACCGCATGAAGGGGCTTACCAGGTAAAATATGATGGCATATTTAATAAAGTAATTTCAAAACAAGATCTGGTAATTCATGCCGAGCTGGTGAACCCTACATTGAATAACTTTTTTGGGTTTGGTAACAGATCAGTTTATGATAAAAGAAATCCCCTGCAATTTTACAGGGTGCGTTATAAATATTTTGAAACCGATGTGATGATTAGAAAAAGACTGAATGATATTTTTCAATTTTCTGCAGGGCCAAGTTATTATCATTACTGGAGTAAATACGAAGACAATAATAAACGTATACTGGCTAACCCGGCTGTAATTGGTACCGACAGTGCAAGTATATATGGCATAAAAGAATTTTTAGGCGCCAAAGCAAAAATGGATATTACTTATTTGAATAACGAAATTTTTCCCACCCGCGGTATTACCTGGTTTACCACTTTTACTGCATTGCGTGGTTTTAACTCCAACACCCATGCTTTAACCCGGTTAACATCCGACATGACAATTTATGCAAGCATAAAAGATCCGGGCAGTGTAGCAGCAGTTTTACGTTTTGGTGGCGGACATATCTTCAGTAAAAATTATGAATATTTTCAGGCACTCAGCCTTGGTGCTCATAATTTTTTAAGAGGCTACCGAAAAAATCGTTTCTCCGGCTCATCAATGGCATACGGCAGTGCAGAGTTAAGGGTAAAACTTTTTAAATCACAATCGTATTTGTTACCCGGCGATGTTGGGGTAATGAGTTTTTATGATATTGGAAGAGTATGGCAACCGGGTGAATCATCGGACAAATGGCATGGCAATTATGGCGGCGGATTATATTATGTGCCCTACAGCCTTTTAATGTTATCTGCCAATATAGCTTTTTCTCCCGAAGACAAGATTTTCAACTTTACACTGGGCACTAAATTTAAACTCAATTTCTAATATCATTTATGGATGCTAACAGTTTATACAAAAAAACAGAACAGTATGTAACCGACCTGTTTTTAAAAAACGAAAAACCGGGTTTGGTTTTTCATAATATTGACCACACTAAAAAAGTAGTAGATAGAACAAAAGAGATTGCTGCCCATTATTACCTGAGCGAATCAGATATGCTGGCAGTATATATTGCTGCATGGTTTCATGATACCGGTTATTTATTTACCGAACCAGAACGCCATGAAATAAAAAGCGTGGAGTTGATGAAAGAATTTATGAGCCAGCATTCGTATGGTGATGAGTTAACGGCTAAGATAGAAGAATGTATTATGGCTACACGTCCGCCACGTAAGCATAAGGAGTTGCTGCACCAAATTATTTGTGATGCCGACACGTACAATTTAGGTACTAAAGAATTTAATGAAACCAATATAAAAGTTTGGGAAGAATATAATCTTTTAGGTACCACCTTAACTGAAAAGGAATGGGCCGCCAAAACTTTAAGCATGCTGGAAACGCATAAATTTTATACCAAGTACTGTAAAGATAAATTAGAAGACAAAAAACAAAAGAATATGAAAAAAATGAAGAAAAAAGCGGAAGAAAATGATAAAGCAGCAGAAGATAATTTAAGTCTTACTGATATGGGTAAAGACAAAACCGGCTTAATGTCCAAGGGTATTCAAACCATGCTGCGCCTAACATCCGAAAACCATTTGCGGTTGAGCGATATGGCCGATAGCAAAGCCAATATTCTTATTTCAGTAAATGCTATTATTATATCTGTTATTTTAAGTGTGTTGCTGCGTAAGCTGGAGGAAGTGCCTTATTTAACCATACCTACAATATTATTTTTATTATCCGCAGTTACTACTATCGTAATTTCTATAATAGCCACCAGGCCTAAGGTTAGCGGCGGTACTTTTACAAACCAGGATGTGATGGATAAAAAAGCCAACCTGCTTTTCTTTGGTAATTTTCATAAAGCCTCTTTTGAAGAATACAATGGCGCCATGAGAGAAATGATGAGAGATACCGATTATTTGTATGGCTCATTAATTAGAGATATTTATACACTGGGTACAGTACTGGGCAGAAAATACAAATTGCTGAGACTGGCGTACAATATTTTTATGGTGGGCATTATTGTTTCGGTGCTGGCTTTTGGTATTGCAGTTTTCTTTTTTCACTCTACTACTACAGGCACGGTAACGCCTGCAACTGGTTCACCATTTTAAAATTATTTTATGTTATACAACAGAGATTTAAGCTGGCTTGGTTTTAACCTGCGGGTTTTGCAGGAAGCCTCAGATAAACAGGTAGCCTTGTATGATAGAATGAAATTTCTTTCTATTTTCTCCAGTAATTTAGATGAATTTTTCAGGGTGAGGTATCCGGCTGTCTTGGCATTATCTACCCTTACAGAAAAAACAAGAATTAAAGCCAGTATTGAAGTAACCGAAGATATTGCTGAAAAAATTCAAACAGAAGTAAACCGGCAGCTCGACCTTTTTGGTGCGGTGTTAACCCGTGAAATTTTACCCGAACTGCAGCAACACGGCATAAATTTTTATTACAATACACCCATACGTGAAGAACACCATCGAGAAATAAAAGAAATTTTTCTTTCTAATATTCTGGCTTTTATACAACCCATAATTTTAGATGGCAAAAGTAACCGTGCCTTTATGCCCGAAAACAATCACTTGTATTTTGTAGTAACATTAAATGAACCCGAACAGGGCACTATAAAGCACGCCATCGTAAATATTCCCTCTACTAAAGTAAAAAGGTTTTTTACCCTTACGCCACTGGAAGAAAAAGAGTATGTAATTTTTATTGATGACATCATCAGGGAAAATTTAAAATATCTTTTTCCTAAATTAGAAATTGTAAGTGTATACAGTATAAAATTTAACCGGGATGCGGAGCTTAACTTATCGGATGAATACAGCGGCAACCTTTTAAATAAAATTGAAAAGCAATTAAAGAAAAGAGATATCGGGTTACCCTCACGTTTTTTGTATGAGCAGGGCATGCCCCGTAACCTGCAACTATTTTTAGCGGCAGCTTTTTCGGTTACTTACGAAGATATGTTTGCCGGTGGCAGGTATCATCACCTTAGTGACCTGGCATCGTTTCCTGCATTTGATAAAAGCCTGCAGCCCGAAAAATTTAAACCTTTATTTGCGGGTAACGTTAATGGTAATGGCGATTTAATTTTTACTATTTTAGAACAGCAGGATGTGCTGCTGCACCTGCCCTACCAATCGTACAACCCGGTTTTATCTTTTTTTAACCAGGCCGCAATAGATGCCGATGTTACCGAAATTTATATTACACTTTACAGGATAGCAACCGAATCGCATATTGTAAATGCCCTTATCAGTGCTGCAAAAAATGGTAAAAAAGTTACCGCTTTTATTGAACTAAAAGCCAGGTTTGATGAAGCCAATAATATTAAATGGAGCCGGGTGATGAAGGAAGCCGGCATTACCCTGGTGTACAGTTTGCCTCAAATAAAAGTACATAGTAAAACTGCGCTGGTAAAGAAAAAAACAGCCGGCACCGAAACAGCTTATGCTATTTTAAGTACGGGAAACTTTAATGAAGTAACAGCGCAATTTTATACCGATCATGTTTTAATGACGTCGAAGCAAACAGTTACCAACGACTTGGTGCAACTGTTTGATTTTTTACAAAAAGGGCACCGGGATATTGGAGATGCCTCCATTAATTTTGATGCATTACTGGTATCGCAATTTAACCTGGTGGATGAATTAAAAAAACGCATCACCAAAGAAATAAAAAAAGCCAGAAACGGCGAACCGGCAGCAATAAGAATAAAAGTAAATAACCTGGAAGAAGCTTATACAATAAGCTTACTCTACAAGGCCAGCAAAGCAGGTGTAAAAGTTGATTTGATTGTAAGAAGTGTTTGCTGTATTGTACCTGGCATGGAGGGGCTTAGCGAAAATATTACCGTACGACGTATTGTAGATAAGTTTTTAGAACATACCCGTTTATTTATTTTTGGTACCGGCGATGAGGCAGAAGTAATCATGGGCTCATCCGATTTAATGACCCGAAATTTACACCACCGGATAGAAGTTTGTTTACCAGTGAGCGATGCAGCCTGCAAAAAAGAATTACTGGATTATTTTGATATGCAATGGGCCGATAACAGCAAAGCGGTACAATTGCAAAGTAACAACCAGCACACCCCTATTGAAAACCTAAATGGTTATGCGATAAATGCACAGCAAAGCATTTACCAGTACCTGAAAAATAAACCATGAAAACTTTAGATGCTTCCTACTCGGTATTTTCCGGTGTGGGCAAATACCGGCTGAGAACAATACTTTATATTGCTATTTTTTGGACGAGTATAGACATTGCCGTTACACTTGTATTAAAAGATGGCAATACCGACAGCCCTTTTAAATCGTTGCTGTTAAGAGAACTTGCCGTTTTTTTTATGAGCTGTATAATGGGCTATTTATTTGTATTTACACTTAAAACTGTATTTAGAAACAAATCGCCATTTACCAATTTTATAATAAAGAGCCTGATATTGCTGGTTGCAGCTTTTGTGATGAATTTTTTAGTGCATTTTTTAGATGCACTTATTATTGGTGGCAAACAAACCGGCGAAGCCATTCAATATTTTAGAGCAGAGATTACACAAACCAAATGGCTGCTGCAAAAAATTTTATACTGGCTTATACTTTTTGTAATAACACAGCTGTATATTGAAATAAACGAAAAATATTCTCCGGGCGTGTTTGTAGATATTATTACCGGTAAGTACCTGCAGCCAAAAATAGAAAAGCGCATCATTATGTTTATGGATCTTAAAGACTCTACTCCCATTGCTGAAAAACTGGGACACGAAGAAAATTTTAAGTTCATCCGTAATTTTATTTTTCATGTATCTATGGCACTGATAGAACATGATGGCAGAATTTATCAATACGTGGGCGACGAAATTGTAGTATCGTGGATGTATGATAAAAAAAATACCCGTAAATGTTTGGCTGCAATTATTGAGGCACGAAAGAACCTGCAAAAAAATGGAGAACACTTCAGGCGCAATTTTGGTATTGTACCCGAGTTTAGAGTGGGCATACATATGGGTGATGTTACCGTTGGCGAAATTGGTGTAATAAAAAAAGACCTGGCCATGAGCGGAGATACCATGAACACTACAGCAAGAATAAGAAGTGCCTGTAACGAACTGAATCAAAAATTTATTATGTCGAAAGATTTTATGGACAACAGCGACCTTAAAGAATGGCAGGGAGAAAGTTTGGGTATAGTAGATCTGAAAGGAAAGGCAATTAGCATTGAACTGTTTTCGTTAAAAATATGATGAGGGTTTAGGATTTAGGGTTTAGAAGTTTAGAGTTTAGAAGTTTAGAGCTTACGGGGTTAGGGTTAAAGATTAATCTTATCTTACAAAAAATTATCTATTGCGTCAGCTGGTTACTTTCATCAATATAAAATGGCATGATAAAGAAAGTAAGATCGGGGGTTACAAAACTTTCTAACAGCATTGCGCTGCTGTCGGCAGAATTGCTGCTGACCTTCACCATTTTTTTTATTTTACTGGCAATCCTCATCATTATTATTCGTGCTATTTTTTTTAATAAAGAATACCAGTTTGATGAAAACGTTTTTACTGCACTAAAACCGTATGTAAGTGATTTTAATACCGCTGCCATGCAGTTTTTTAGCATCTTTGGCGGTGCAGATTTTTTAATACCCGCCTGCCTGCTGCTTTTTTTCTTCCTGTTTTTTATTTACAAAAACAAATGGTATTTTTTTAAAGCGGTAATTATTGGCGTAAGCAATGTGCTTTTAATGTTTGGTTTAAAATTTTTTTTTAACCGGCCAAGGCCACTTATCCCTCTTTTAAAAGAAGTACCGGGGCTTAGTTTCCCCAGCGGGCATGCTTATATGAGCCTTACTTTTTTTGGCCTCATCATTTATGTGATATACCGCGATGTAAAAAACAACTGGATCAAATGGCCCATAATAATAATACTGGTAGTCGTTATTTTTCTGGTTGGGCTTAGCCGGGTTTACCTTAGGGTACATTATGCCAGCGATGTTATTGCCGGGTTTTGTTTTGGCATAGTATCTTTTATGCTGTTATTATTTATGCTTAAGCAAATTGAAAAATATAATGCTAAAAAACTTCCTGCACATTTAAATGTTACCAAAACAGAAGAAGACAATTGAACAGACCGCCAGAAAGTGTATCATTTACCATTTGTAAAATCCTGCCGTTTACTTGCTTTAAAATATTTAAATTGCAATATCATTCACCAAAAAATAATGTATGAAAAAAATAGCAAGCATTGCAATGCTTTTAACCACGTTGTTTATCAGTACCACCACACAGGCACAACAGGAAAAAAGTAAACGCCCCAGTCCTCCTGCAGTGGCAACACAGGAATTAACCTCTGGAGCTTTAATTAATATTGATTACAGCCAGCCATCAATAAAAGGCCGAACTATTGGTAAAGACATTGAACCAAAAGACGGCGAAGTGTGGCGCACCGGTGCCAATGAAGCCACAGTTTTTGAAACAAGCAAAGCTGTAAAAATAAATGGCAAAGAATTGCCCGCCGGTAAATATGCTTTGTTTACAATTTCTGGTAAAGACAGCTGGACAATTATTTTTAATAAAACCTGGAAGCAATGGGGCGCTTACGATTACAAGCAGGCAGATGATGTTTTACGTGTTATGGCTAAGCCTGAAAAGTCGAATACCTTTACAGAAAAAATGACTTTTACCGTTGATAAAAATGGATTAGTTACTTTATTGTGGGGCGATGTAAAAGTGAGTTTTACAGCACAATAGTACTGTAAAAAAAAATTTGAAAAAAGAGCTGTACTACTTGTACGGCTCTTTTAGTTTGCCATCATTATTTTTAAGGGTGATAATAAAACTTATAATCGCCAGCGCAAAATAATTTGCTGCTTATATCAATTCAACATTATTATTATACTGCCAGCCTGAACTTGTGGAATGCGGGTTCACAAATAAAAGAGACTCTTTCCCAATTAGCACCGGTTTCTACAAATTGACCTCACAACTTTTATTTGAGCGTATTTAATGTCTAATTGGTATTGCACATTTTATTTACGGATGAACTATTTAAATTAAATTTGAATAGCAGTATTATCGGCATTATTTCTTTACTTGTAATAGTACCATTACAAACAAACAAAATAATTTATGAACCCCTTCTGGATGCATGTTGTAATTCAAACTACTTTAAAAAACAAAAGCAGCAAAGCTGCAAAGGATAAAAATTTTTCCAAATTTGAACTGGCCAAAGGTTTGTGGGAATTAAAACTGTTAATCATCCGCAACCTTAAAGATGTAATTTTAATTACGCTGGGTATTTTTTCGGCGGCATTTGGTTTTAAAGGTTTTTTACTCACCAATCATTTTATTGATGGTGGCGCTACGGGCATTTCACTTTTAGTTTCTGCCCTCACAAAAGTGCCACTGTATGTTTTATTAATTTTGATAAACATCCCTTTTATAATATTAGGTTATAAAATTTTAGGTAAAGCATTTGCAATAAAAACTGCGTTAGCCATATGCGGCCTGGCATTGGTGGTGGCTACGGTAACTTTTCCTGACGTAACAAAAGATAATTTATTAGTGGCTTTATTTGGCGGTTTTTTTCTGGGCGCCGGCATTGGATTATCGGTAAGGGGCGGCGCAGTTATTGATGGTACCGAAGTGCTGGCCATATTTTTAAGCCGCAAATTAGGTACTACCATCGGCGATATTATTATCCTCATCAACGTCATCATTTTTGGTGCGGCGGCTTATTTTTTATCTGTTGAAATTGCCTTGTACTCCATGGTTACTTATTTATCTGCATCAAAAACACTCGATTTTATTATTGAAGGTATTGAAGAATATATGGGAGTAACCATCATCTCTTCTCACAATGAAGAAATACGGGAAATGATAGTGAGCACCATCGGCCGTGGCGTAACTGTGTACAATGGTAAACGTGGTTTTGGAAAAAGTGGCGAATCTAAAAATATTGATATTGTTTATACCGTAGTTACAAGATTAGAGTTAAACCGGCTTAATGCAGAAATAGAAAAAATAGATCCTAATGCATTTGTGGTAATGAGCAGTATTAAAGATACCAAAGGCGGCATGATAAAGAAACGGCCGCTGAAGCATTGATCGCCGCTTCTGCATATTTTGTATACAGCTCAGTTAAAAAAAATTATTGCAGAAATTATTAATAACTGATATTACGATAGCGTAAATTTAAACTTTAAACATACCCCCTGTGATGAGAATCTTTTTAATAATTATATTGATATTTTCTACCGGTATTGCATTAGCACAAAGCAATAAAGAATATGCCGCTATTGATAGCAAGGCAATAAAAATACCTGACAGTTTATCCAAATCGGTAAATACTATTGCTGAATATATTAATGCCAACTTTAAAACAGACAATGAAAAAATAAGGGCTTTGTTTTTTTGGGAAACATCCAAAATAAGTTATGACATTGAAAATATGTTTGCTATTAATTTTAATGAAACCTCTGCAAACAAAATCAATAAAACTCTGGAAACCAAAAAGAGTATTTGTATAAATTATGCAGAAATTTTCAATGCTGTATCAAACAGGCTTGGAATAAAGTCATTTGTAATAGAGGGTTATACAAAGCAAAGTGGTTTTACTGATTACATTCCACATGCCTGGTGTGCCGCAAAAATTGATGAGCAGTGGTTCCTGTTCGATCCAACATGGGGCTCCGGATTTATTAACAACGGTAAATTCGTAAAAAAAATAAATGAAAAATATTTTAAAGCAGAACCAGCTAAGCTGATAGCCTCTCACATCCCTTTCGATTTTTTATGGCAGTTTTTAAATTATCCAGTTACTAATCAGGAATTTTATGATGGCAACATACGTATGAATAATACAAAAGAATATTTTGATTTTGAAAAAGAAATTATAAGCTATGAGAAATCAAGTGAATTGGATCAACTAACCCAATCTTCGGAACGCATTGAAAAAAATGGTATAAAAAATGCAATGATATTTGACAGACTTGCTTATAAAAAACGGGAGTTGGAATATCTAAAGCAAAAAAAACTGTCCAATGATTTCAACAATGCCATTACTATCTACAATGAAGCCATTAACGAGTTTAATGAATTTATCAATTACAGGAATAAGCAATTTAAGCCGGGCAAAACAGATGAGGAATTGAAAAGAATGATTGAAGAACCTAAAACCAAATTACTTAGTCGTCCCTTAAAAAGTTATTAAATGCAGTGTGGATAAGGGTTTATAGCATATTTATTGCTGATATAGTCTGCAAGAAAATTGATTAATCCA
>JAYURK010000241.1:0-7042 GCA_043756235.1 Ferruginibacter sp.
TCACAACATCCGGAATCCAGAGCTCAGGAATATTTGCCAGTGCTTTTTTAAAGAGTATCATGGAACGGGCTTCCCGGTTGAAATCGGTTTCCCGGTTCAGCGTGATGGCAAATTCCTTTACAACAACAGGCAGGTCGAATGCACGAAGTTTTGGAAAGAGTTTCTCTCCCAGCGATACCAGGTAAGTAAGTGCCGCAATATCCGTTGAGATTATTTCTTTTAGGCCTGGCCGTTGCACCTTCACTGCTACATTACGTCCATCGTGCATGGTTGCTTCATGCACCTGGGCGATGGTGGCAGCGGCTATCGGCTTTTCGCCAAACGATGAAAACAGCTTCGTTAATGAGCTGCCGAGTTCGCCTTTTACTGTTGACTTTACCACGCTAATGCTCATAGCCGGCAGGTCATCGTGCAGTAGTTCTAACTCTTTGATATATTCAGGCGGCAGCAGGTCCCGCCGCATAGCAAGCACTTGTCCGAATTTTATAAACACAAGTCCAAGTTCTTCAAATGTTTCCCGTACCTCTTTTGGAGGAGGCAATTTTTTTTTGCCAAATAAACTACCTATAAATTTATGCCTGGCAAGAACACGCATGATTTGCATTAGTCGTGGCGCTGCTTTCAACATACTGCTTTTTTCCGTGTCGGTGATCATTGCTTGTATATTTTTTAATAAATATTTTTAATAATTGAAACTAATATGTAAAAAAATATTGAATAAAATATTAAAACGCATTTTTGATTGCACCCGATTTTATTTGATACCCTGATGTTTTTTTCTACTATAGATTTCCAATATAAATAAGTTGACTTTTCTATCAATATGATTAAATTTGCTATTCAATCATAGCATTGTTCTTTATTTAAACACACGTAATAAAACAACTCCATTTTATTTTCCTTTTCGGGAATTTTTAAATAATACCAATACTACAATTAGTACAACCAACATTAAGAACCACCAACCCATGTGCATTCCACCAAAAAAGTAATCTCTGTTATTCTGCATCATAATACTATTCTTTTTTTATGCTGCACTTATTTAATTTCTACTTCCAACTCCACCTTTAATTTATCCCATGCCATTGCAATCACTCCTTTATTTTTTTCTTTACCTGTAATAAAATACTGCAGCCGTTGTATAGTTTCTTTTTGCTGCTGCGGTTTTACTTTTATCCTTACCAAATCTTCACTTTGCTGGTAATCGTCCGTTAAATGCTGGTTCCAGTTTTTATTAATAATAATCACCCACTCTTTTTTACCGGGGATGGTGAAAAAACCATACTTCCCTTTTGGTATGGTTTTTCCATTTACAATAAAATCTTTATCTATTTCAATTGTAGTGGCGTTGTGTGCACCGGTAACCCACACTTCGCCATAAGGGATCAGGCCGCCCCAAATATTTCTGCCCCTTACACCGGGAGAGTGATAATTAATAGCTACTGCAGCGGTGCCAATTTTTCCTATGGCGGCACTCTTAATGCTTCTTTTTAAAGTATCGCCTTTGGCATTGGGATTGTAGCAAACCTCTTCCGTTTTTGCTTGCTGCGCCATTGCAGTGTAATTAAACTGCAGTAACATCAAAATTGCAATTGCTGTCATTATTTTTTTCATACCAGAATTATTAAAATGCCTGTACTTTTAATTTTTACTAATACAGGCAGTAAATAAAAATAAATTAATGTTTCATATCCTTCATCGCATCATCTTTTGCACCAGCCTTTCCTGCTGCCACATTCATCACAAAATCGCTGGTATAAATTTTTCCTTTACTTTGAAACTGTATCCATCCACGATATACACCAGGCTTATCAAAAGTGGTGTGCAAATCAAACTTACCGCCTTCTACACTCGGGTGCACATGCAAATATTTTTTTTCTGCCAGGCTAACTACCACCATATGCGCTTTGGCACCAAGATAATCTTCCAGTGTTGTTACATCCACTTCTTTTCCATTAAGCATTACCACACCATTAATATGCATGGGCATATTGGTTAAAAATTTTCCGTCATCCGGTGTAAGCGACACAGAAAATCCATCGCCTGCTGTACCGGTTAATTTATCGGCGCCATATGTTTTTGCAGCAGGTACGTTACCGGCAACGGTTACATTTAAATTATCTACAGTGTGGTTGGCTCCGCTGGGTTTATAATCGGCAAACAAAGTATATTTTCCTGCTGCCGGAAACTTTTCTTTTACGCTGTAAGATCCGTCAGCATTTAATTCGGGATGAATATGATCAAACCAGCTAAGGTCGTCGTTAACAACAATGAGGTGAATTTTTTTTGTATGCTCCACATCAAGCGGCACTTGCTCGGCAGGTTTATCTTTTAATTTTGGCGTCATCGATAAAGTAACGTCTTCATTTGCTTTTGGTGATGCCGGTGTTGCTGTAAATAACATGCTTACATTGCTGGGTCCGCCGGCATTATCATTATGCTCTAATTTCATTCCGCACTTCGGGCAGCTATCGCCTTCTTTTCCGGTAACTTCCGGGTGCATGGGGCATGCAAAAATGTGGTCGTCACCTGCGTGCGCCATATCTGCAGCGGTGCTGTCGGTTGTTGTTGTTGTTTTACTTTCGCTGCTGTTATTACATGCGGCTAAAAAAGTAATTACGCCCAGGCCTGAGGCCAATACTAAATTTTTAATTTGATGTTTCATTACTGTATTTTTTATTGATTTAAATAAATTGTTTTCATTTGATAAACACCTTCGGTTACCACCCTTTCGCCATCTTCTACACCTTTTAATATGGTAATAAAATTTTGGTTGGCAGTACCCTTATTTATGTAACTGATGCTGTACTGCTCTGCTTTATCTTTTATAAATACAGCAGGCTTACCATTTACCTCTGTAATGGCAGCAGCCGGCACAATCAACTGGCTGGAAATATTTGTTGAAAAAATATTTACATTTATATTTTCACCAATTTTAAATTGCGATCTTGAATTAAGTATTTCAAAAATTACTTTTTGAGATTGATTACTGTTATTTACTGATTGTGCAGTGGACACTAATTTTAAACGATAAGCTGTAGTGTCGTTAGGTGTTGTTGATGTTGCAGTAATTTTTTCAACCGCTTTTAATTGTGCTGCATCATTGGCAAACACCTGTGTTTCTACCAATACTTTTTCAAGATTGGTAATATCAAATAATGTTTGGCCTGTATTTACCACAGCACCTATTGAATAATTAAATGCCCCCACCACTCCGCTGATAGGGGCAGTAAGTGTAATCATTTTTGTGCTGCCTGCATTTTTGCCGGCATTAGCGGTAAACAACTGCCTGTTTTTTACAGCCGTTTCGTATCGGGCCCGGGCTTCGGTAACATCTTTTTTTGCGGCAATATCTTCAATAGCTTTTAATCTTTCGTATTGGGCTTTTGCGGCATTGTATTCTGCCTCTACCCTGTTTTTTTCTGAAAGAATATTTATTTGTGTGCCGGCATCCACCTGTTGTTCTATAACTGCTAAAACCTGGCCGGCTCCTACTCTTTGCCCAACTGAAACTCTTAAGGAAATAATTTTTCCCGCCTGCGGCGATTGAATTACAGCCATACCCTGCGGTGATGGAATAATTGTACCCAGCACCTGTGTTGATTGATTAAAATTGCCGGTTGAAACTTTTTGTGTACCGATATTAAATAAAAATTGTGTTTCTTTTTCTACGATAAAGGTATTGGCTAATGCGCCTCCTCCTGCTCCTCCGGTTGCATGATCATCGCCACCATGTGCGGCCGCTGTGTTACTTATTGCTGCAGGTAATAAACAAAATGCTACTAAAAAAAATGCAGCAACTTTAGTATTGGTTTTCTTCATTACAAAAAACATAATTATTAAGCCCAGCAATATTCCTGCAATACCAAAAAGCCAATTACTTTTATACCACGGTGCAGCAACGGTATCATGCATTTCATCCGCAATCTCCAATGCTTTACCCACGGCAATATTATTTACCAGCAGCAAATCGGGGCCGGCGGCAGCGTTAATATTTATAGTAAGATTGTACGATTTCTTTTCAGGAAAAATTCCTTTAACCTCATAAACACCTTTGGCAATTTTTTGCACCGTAAGTTTTATACCAGGATTAGCAGCCACTGCAATTTGTAATGCAGCACTGTCCACAGGGATGTTGGAATTAAAATTACTGATGAATAATTTCAATACACTTTCTTTACCCGGTTGCAGTGGTGCATATTTTACCAGCAATTCGTACAAGTCCGAATTTACTTCGGAACTGAAGTAAGCTGCTGCTGCCGTTGTTCCTTTTTTAGCAGCGGCATGATCTTCGCCATCATGCGCAACAACTAACAGGGGAAACAGCATTAGTAAAAAAATAATTTTTTGTATCATAATGTAGCTGTTAAAAATTTTATAGTAAGAATAGCCTGCTGATAATTTTTATTGGCCTCCAAATATTTTTGTTGTACCACGTAAGCACTATTAATATTGCGCAGGTAAGTGATATAATCATATTCGCCACTTTCAAAAAAACGAAGTGATACCGCAATTATTTCTTCGGCTTTTTTTATACCGGTACTTTTATAATATTGAAGTGCACTTGCATAAACTGCTGCTTCGTTTTTCACCTGTTTTAATTGCAGGTAAAATTGTTGCTGCAGGGCTGTTGTTTTTTGTTTATTAATGGCTACAGCAGTTTTTGCAGCGGCAACAGCATTTTTATACTGCCCATACCATAAAGGCAAAGTAAAGCCAAAACGAAACCGATTATATAAAGGCGTACTCTTTTCGCCCTGGTTAAAATAGCCAAATGCTAAACCGGGTAATGATTTTGCTTTTTGCAGTTCCACATTTTTTTCGGCAATACTATTTTGTTGTTGTAATATTTGTACAGCAGGATTTGTAATAAATGCCGTACTGTCTGCTGTAACAAAATAATCATTTACCGGGTTAAAATTTAATGGCTCGACAGAAAAAGTTTCAGCAGTGGCAGTAAGGTATTGTAATTGCTGCTGCAGGTTACCAATATTTAGCTGTTGCTGCAGCAATTGATTGTGTATTTCGGCATACTCATTTTCAGCAAATAATTTTTGCAGGTAATCTATCTGGCCTGCATCAAACTGGCGGCTGGCAGATAACGAAATTTTTTCGTAAACGGAATCTTGCATTAACAGTTGGCCATGTAGAGCTACCTGGTATTGAAGCGCTAAATACAATTGTTTTACCTGGTACTTCACTTCGTTTTCTGTAAGCTGTATTTCTTTTTCGGCTAACTGTACCTGTTGCTTTTGCAACTGTCGTTGTTTGCTGTAAACTGTAGGAAATTCTGCAGACTGTGTAAAACTGGGTGTGTAAAAATTTCCGGTAGGGCTTTCAATAAAAATTTCGGGATTGGGTAAATTAAAACTGCTTTTAACCAATTGCTTTTGCTGCAACACCAATAGCGTTGCCGCCGATATGTTGGGGCTGTTTTTTAGTGCCCTGCTTACTGCTTCCGCCTCAGCAATAACTTTTTGGGCAAAAAGATTTACTGTTACAGTAAAAAAAATCAAGAGTAAAACAAAAAATCTAAACATAAAATTTAATTATAGTATCGCTGAGAATTTGCCAATGCTTAAATGCATAGCAATTTTAATTTAATGGGCTGGCCATTAAACACAGTTTACTATAATCAAATTTGAAAACGCTGAATTGCTATGAGAATATTGCCGGGAGGTGGATGAAAATTTCGCACTACATATTTAACTGGTGCAACTGTTGAATGGCTGAGTGATGTATAATTAAATAGACTATTCTCCGTTAAAGCAATTACCGGGGCATTAAAGAAATACTTAAAACTTTGGCTCAGGTTTTTATCGGCACTTTGAATTTTAATTACTTTATCGGTGCAGCAATCATCTTTTTTACTTTGCTCTTTCTGTTGCTCCTGTTTTTTTTCCGGTGCTTTATGATGGTGTTTTTTTCCATTTGCATGAACATGAACCTTACTCACTTTAACCGCTGCTATTTTAGGAGCTGCATCAAAATTTACACCCATAGCACAGGCAAAACCAATGACAGTATTCAAGCCAAATACTATAACCAGCAAAGCTGCTTTTAACCGTATGGATAATTTTATTTTCATTTAATATTACCTAAAATTAAAACTATTTTTGTAAAAATCTATTAACTACGGTATAAAGGTAGCTACATTGACTCCTCAAAGGTTACACAATTGCGTAAAAAATTTATACAATTATGCACCTGCAAGATTTTATACAAGACATCTACTACCTGTTTCCCCTTGCCTTATCCTTCTAATTATTGCATCCTTATTACAAAAGCAAAAGTAATTAATTGTATATGGTGAGAATTACCCCACCACCTATTTTACTTTTATTTTTTTTCCTTTTCTTTAAAATTATTTGAAAATAATTAAGGGGTATAAATGATTTTTTCGTCTTTACATCTTCATTCCCTCCATTGGGTTAGCACCTTTCTTAAATATAAATTCACTGTTTAATAAATAAGCTCCGCTAATAACAACAATATCTCCAAATTTAAGACCAGACTTTATCTGAACCTTATCACCTTCTTCCATACCAATTTCAACCATTATATTTTTAAAAGAACCCGGGCTGGTTTGTATCCACACAGATGCGCCGGTACCACTACGAAGCACCGCATCTGATGATAAGGTTAAGGTGTTATGCTGTTTTCCCTTTATCGTTACATAAGCAGGCATACCGGGCTTCAATACATTTCCGGGGTTAGCTACATTTACACGAAGCAGGTTAATACGTGATTGCGGATTAATTTCCGGGTTCATGAATTCAATCTTTCCGTTGATTTGTTTGCCCGGCAAATCGGGGAATTGAACAATGGCAACTGCATTGTTATCTATTTGCGATAGCTGGGAACTGTACACCTGTACCTCTGCCCAAAGCGTTGATAAATCTGTCAGGCGTACAATAGTGCCGCCTTCCATGGCATATTCACCTTCACTAATATCCAGGGTGGTAATGTAACCTGCCTCAGGGCTATAAAAAGTTGTTACAGGTGTGGTAGCTTTTTTTACCGCCAATTCCTGTATCTGCCC
>JAYURK010000242.1:0-2551 GCA_043756235.1 Ferruginibacter sp.
AATTACCCGGTTGCGTAAAAAATTGGCATTTTGCCCGTAAGCCTGTAATTGTACATACCGGTTGTTGCCATTGTAATTTACCAGGATACTATCGCTTACGATGAATGGCAGGTTGTTTGCATTTGGATTGATGGTTACAGAAACAAAAACATAAATGCTGTCGTTGGCTTCAATATCAAGGTTATTTATTTCAGTGGCTGCGACACCGTCAACATTCATTTTATAAGATGAAGTTGCACCACCCATTAATTTTACTTTATTAAGCCGAAGCTTTTGATTGTTCTCATTAATTATCTTGAATGATTTGGTGATTGAGCCCGTTGTTGTAAAAATGGTATCGTATTTTAATGTATCGGCAGTAATGGTAAGCCGGGCGAATTCACTGGTTATAAAAGAATCTTTTTTGCAGGAAGTTGTTATCAACAGGCAAAAGGCAATAACCAATGGACAACAGGCAATGGGCAAATTGCCAAAAAGGGATGCGATTCTCTTCATTTTTCAAATTTATACTTATTTGTTTACACTTGGATTGGGTCGTCTGATTTTGCCCGGGTTTTGGTTATTTAGCAGCATAAGCTAAGGTTGCAATACTTAACTTAACATCCCCCAACTGCAATATGGCGTTACCACAGGCTTCCAATGTGGCGCCGGTGGTTACTACATCATCAACCAACAACAAATGTTTACCACTTAGTTCATTTTCTTTTATCACTTTAAAACTGTCTTTTACATTTTCCCAGCGCTCGGTACGGTGTTTACGGGTTTGGGTTTCGGTTGCATGCTGGCGAATGACCGCACCGTTTAAAACCGGGATATTCATGACAGAAGATATGCCATTGCAAATTACTGCGGCCTGGTTGTAGCCCCGTTTATGTTCCTTATCCCCATAAAGCGGTAAAGGTATCAAAGCATCAACAGCATTAAAACGGTTACTGTTGAGTAAAGTTTTTCCCATGATCTCGCCGAGGTAAAAACCAATTTTAGTATCGCCCCGGTATTTAAGCTGGTGAATAAGATGCTGTATTAAAAATTCTTTTGAAAAATAAAACTGGCTGTAAGCAGCAGTTAATGGTATCCGTCCCCAAAAATCTTTTTCAACAGGGTTGTGGGCTAATGTTGCAAAATTAGTGTGCGGTAAATTGTGAATGCATGTAAGGCAAAGCAGGTTATCTTCCTCCAGCAGATCAGATCCGCAGCCTGTACAAACATGCGGGTAGAACAGATGCAGGGTGCTATTAAATATATTTTTTAATTGGGCAATCATCTTTAAAATAATTACCCTTACAAGTTAAAATAAATATTGGTACAATTCTTCAACTTTACCCAATGGCACAATTTCAATATTAAATTTTTGCTTACCCAGTGCTTTGGAATTGTACTTGCTCACGATGATCTTTTCAAAACCTAATTTCTCGGCTTCGGCAATGCGTTGTTCAATCCTGTTAACGGCTCTTATCTCGCCGCTTAATCCCACTTCGCCTGCAAAACAGTGATGTTGATTGATCGGCACATCATCGTAACTACTTAATAGGGCACTTACAATTGCCAGGTCAATAGAAGGGTCCTCTACTTTTAAACCGCCGGCAATATTTATAAACACGTCTTTAACGCCAAAATGAAATCCGCCTCTTTTTTCCAGCACGGCCAGCAATAACTGTAAACGCCGCAGATCAAAACCACTTACAGTTCGTTGCGGTGTGCCATAAACACTTTGTGTAACCAATGCCTGCCCTTCAATTAATAATGGGCGCATACCTTCCATAGTTGCCGCAATGGCAATGCCGCTTAATTGCTCTTCTTTTTGTGTAATTAATAATTCTGATGGATTGTTTACTGCTCTCATGCCCGTGCCCGTCATTTCATATATACCCAGCTCAGATGTAGAGCCAAAGCGGTTTTTAAGGGTTCGTAAAATGCGGTACGCATAATGGCGGTCGCCTTCAAACTGCAAAACAGTATCAACCATGTGTTCAAGGATCTTAGGTCCTGCAATGGTTCCGTCTTTGGTAATATGGCCAATTAAAAAAACCGGTGTGTTTGTTTCTTTGGCAAAGCGCTGCAGCTCTGCCGCCGATTCCCGTATCTGGCTAATGCTTCCTGCACCGCTCTCTACAAAAGGCGATTGCAATGTTTGTATAGAATCAACAATAACGATCTGCGGTTTAAGTTTTTTTATTTCCTGGAAGATGGTTTGCGTATTGGTTTCGGTAAGGATGTAAAAATTTTCGCTGCCAATACCGAGCCGGTCTGCACGCATTTTTATCTGCTGTTCACTTTCTTCGCCACTTATATATAATGTAACAACATCTTTAAGTTGTAAGCCAATTTGTAAAAATAAAGTTGATTTGCCAATGCCCGGTTCGCCGGCAACCAAAACAATACTGCCTAACACAATTCCTCCGCCAAGCACCCGGTTTAGTTCTGCATCGGTTGTTAAAATTCTTTTTTCTTCGGCACTGCTTACTTCATTAATGGAAATGGTTTTTTGTTTTCCCAAACCGGAGTAATCACGCCACTCATCTTTTTCTTTTTTATCGGTTCCTTTAACAAT
>JAYURK010000243.1:0-7027 GCA_043756235.1 Ferruginibacter sp.
CGTTGCTGACTCTGTAGGATGTTTTACAGATACCGCTTTTGCTGTGGTGAATATGTACCCAACGCCAACTGTTAATGCAGGGCCGGATAAAATACTGCCCTACAACAGCAACTTTACACTTACCCCTGTATACAGTAATAATGTGGTGCAATATAACTGGACACCTTCTACATACCTTAGCTGTGCTACCTGCCCATCGCCAACAGGCATTGCCCTGGCAACGCAGAATTATAGAATTGAAGTAACAAATAATAATGGCTGCAAAGCATCAGATACCGTCCGTATAATCATCAACTGCCTTAATTCAAACCTGCTGATGCCAACAGCATTTTCCCCCAACAATGATGGAAAAAATGATCATTTCTTTCCCATTACCAGGGGCTACCGCATTGTAAAGTATTTTGTTATTTTCAACCGCTATGGCCAAAGACTTTTTGAAAGAAGGAATTTTGATCCCAATATACCAAGCCTTGGATGGGATGGCAGGGTTTATGGTAATAAAAACGGTAACGAAGTATTTACCTGGTTTATGGAAGCAGAGTGCGACCTGGGAGAAATGATGAATACAAAGGGAACGGTGATATTGATCAGGTAATTTTTTTACCAGAATTAATGATAAGATGATCCTGCAGTAATACAGGATTTTTTTATTACAGCTATTGCCAGCCTCAATCTTTTATCCCACCAAAACAGAAAGATCAAAAAGAAGATCAATGCAGCTTTGTGTTCTTTGTGCTTTTGTGGGAAACAAAAAAATAACAAATATTATTTAACTACAAAACGAAGCACCCTTGTTGTATTATCAAAAGTATATACAGAAAGCTGGTAAGTACCTTTTGCAAGAACTTTTACGTTAAAGGGTATGCTGTTGAACCCGGCAATCATATTGCTGTTTTGTTTTTGCATTACCCTTCCCTGCATATCGCTGATAATAATTTGCAACTGCATTTTTTCTGCAGCGCTTATTTGTAAATTAAAGGAACCATTAACTATAGGATTTGGTGCAATGTTTAAAATATCAATTCCTTTTGCTGCATTTAGTAAACTTACAATACTGCTGTAAGTAATCTTTCCATCAGCATCCGTTATTTTTATACGGTAATAATTTACACCCGCCGCAGGTTGGTTATCTGTAAAATAAAATGGCTGTTCACAACGCAGTGCAGTAGCATCTTCAGCATACACAGCCTGGTAATTTCTGCCATCGTTACTTCTTTCAATTATCATATTAACGGTTGCTGTGCTGTTGCAGGTAAGTTTCCATTTTAATAAATGATTACTGTTTTGTTTTATGCCGGTAAAATAATTTACAGCAACAGCATTACCTGCCGGAAGGATAGCGCCAATATTTGCCAATACTAATGGCGCATCTACGTTCTGTGCAAAAGAAGATACGGTTGTAGCAACCTGGTAAGAGCCTGCCTGTGTTAATCCTGTTTGAATAACATTCCATACAGAAGTATATAAACCAAGTTCTAAAGTTGCAGGTGGCGCTGACCAGCCTGCATTACAATCTGCGGCGGCATAAAAGAAATTTACATTCACTGTTCCTGGGTTTCCGCCTGTTGCCCGTACAATCCAGGTTCGGTTTACCGCCGCTACAGGAACCGCTATAGCAGGGTTTAAACCTATCTCTACCCGTGCACCATAATTAAATCCACCTCCATTAAAAATAGCCATCGGGTTTATAGTTGTTGCATTTGCTCCTACCGGAAAAATTCTCGGCGTAGCACCGGCTATATTATTAAGCACTAATTTTCCGCTGCCATTGGTAACCACATGCGATGTTGCAGAACCTCCGCTTATATTACCCGTCATTGTTAAATTAAAATTGCCCAGTGTTATTAATGCGTTTGCTGGTAACAAAGCAATATTACCGGTTATAGATTTATCAGATAATAAAGTAACAGAGGTAGAAGCCCCAATATCCATTCCGTTTGCATTCAGTATTAACTGCCCTGATCCACCGAGGCTGGCGGTAATTCCATTAATAATAAATTTACCTGATAATGGACTGGTACTGGCTGTTACTGTACCTGTACCGGTTATTCCGTTGCGAAATGTTTTGGTTCCGCTATTTTGAAAAGTAATAGTTCCATTGGCTTCAAATACACCATTAAAAATGGTAGCAGTTCCTCCCCCAACCGGCCCTACATTACCAGTTGTTCTGAAAACAGGAATTGTACCTGCAGCGGCATTAGGAAAATAAATTACTCCAGCCGTTGAAAAAGCCAGGATAGGCGTATATTCCAAAACTGATGTACTCTGAAAAAAATAGTTTAGTACATTAACTCCCGGATTTGGGGCTGCATCAGTAAGCCCTGTTGCTGCCACTCTTAATACTGCACCTGTGTTAATATTTGCAGTTGCAGTTGCTACAGCAAATAAAGGCGGGTTATTAAGAGAAGCCAAAGTAAAAGTTCCACCACTCTGCACTATCATATCATCTCCCGGCCCTGCATTAATGGTTAAGATTCCTCCCAGGTGCGATAGCACTCCTCCATTCGCAATCACTACCTGGTCCATATCCTGGTTGTTACTTACATTAACAAAATGCGAACTTCTTATTGTGATGGTATTGGCAATGCTGCCTGGCCAGATAGTGGCAGGAAACCAGTTCATATTATCTGCTGATGATTCCCAGATGTTAAGATCGTTCCACTCTCCACTGAAAGCAGATCTGAAATAATCTGTGGGCGCTGATATCCTGCTTGCCGACTCACTGGGTTCTGCCCAAAAGGCCATACGGGCCGACAGTCCACAGGTGAGTATTAAAAAGCAGGCAAAAAATGTAATTCCTTTTTTCATGAGAAACAAGTTAACCGGGTAACATGAGTTGCTATATTAAATTTACAAAAAAAAATCCCGCCATGCGGCAGGACTTTTTTTTATAGCAATTAGTTGATAAAGATTATTGAATTACAAAACGCAGCACCCTTGTTCTTCCATCGGCGGTATTGCCAAACAGTTGATAGGTACCTGCTGCAAGTTGCTTTACATTTACAGGGATAACATTGAACCCTGCAATCATATTTGCAGCTTGTTTCATCATCACCCGGCCCTGCATATCAATTACCACCAGTTCCATCTGCATTTTTTCGGCCGTACTTATTTTTAGGTTGAAGGCTCCATTCACAATGGGATTTGGTGCAATATTCATTACATCCATTCCTTTACTTGCATTTATTAAACTAATAATGCTGCTGTAAGTTACCTTACCATCCACATCGGTCATTTTAAGGCGGTAGTAGTTTACGCCTTTAGCAGGTGCATTGTCATCATGATCAAAAGGCTGCTGACATCTAACTGCTGTTGCAAAAATACTGTAGATGCTGTTGTAGTTGCGGCCATCAATACTGCGTTCCAGTTCAATGGTAGCACTTGGAGTGCTGATGCAGGTAACTTTCCAGTTTAGTAAATGATTACCGTTATTTCTTGTGCCGTTAAAATAGTTGATGGTGATGGGGAGTGGGTTATCACCAAATGAAGTACTTGCTAAAGACAATGGACCGAATAATGTAGCACCTGGCCATGTGATAGAACCTACTGCATTTGTACTGCCACCAGTAACAATAGCAGGTATTGCATATGAATTCCATTCATTAGGAACATTATCAAAACGTGCTATGGTTAAAAAGGCCGTGTTAGTTATATAAGAACCTGCCTGTCCGCATGGATTATTTGCATCCCAGTATGCTTTAACATCTAAAGAAGTTGGAGTAGCAATTCCTTTTACTAAAGTCCAATAATCACATCCACTTACACGAACAAGACCTGGAGGAGCATTTACAGGGCCCAAAGCCCTTGCACTGCTCCTGATATATTCTGCAGTAAATTCATCTGCTATTGTACCACCTACAAACATGCTTATCTCAATTGGTACATAACCATTTGCTTTACCAACCGGGAAAGTAAAAATTGTATTACCGATCTTTTTCACCGGACCAAATACAAAACTTGCATTGCTGGCTCCCGTTACCGCTGAAGCTGTATCCATGGTTAAAAGATTTGTTGCTGTTGTATAAACTAAGCCCGATATAAATTTAAGCGTGTCTAAAAGTTTAATGGGAGCATTTAATGTTAACCCTGCAGCATTATTAATGGCTACATTTTGAAAAGCATTAAAACTTAATGTACCGGCATTGGTGATGCTTTGAGCAGGTGTACCTTTAAAAGTAAGTGTACCGGTAGATGCAGGAGCAAACCTTAAAGTATCTCCTGATGTTACAATAATATTTCCTTTTAAATCAAAACCTCCCGTTGTCATTCCAAAACTTATTGATCCGTTGGTAATCGTTAAATTGTCAATAGTTAAAAGATTCAAACCCGTACAAAAAATGGGTGTTAAAGCAGGTGCATCCAATTCAAAATTAGCATAAGTCCTTCCGCTTACCGAAGGATTTAAAATAGACTCATGTTTATATAAGCTGCCGGTTTGAAATACAACAATAGATGATGGTTGAGTGAGAAAAAATGGATTACCACCTGTTGTGTAACGATAGGTTGAACCACTAGTAAATACAACAGAATTTGCTGATGCAGGATTAGTTCCAAAAGCATTGCCTGTAAACCCTGTACCTGCCATAAACACTGCACCACTGTTAAATGTTACAGCACTTGCATTGGCAGCAGTTAATTTATGTGCACCTGCAGTAAATGTCATAGCACCACTAATACTTGCAGTAGCCCCTGTAACCAGGTTTAAGGTTAATGCATTGGCCGAAGAAATATTAAAAGATGAACCTGCTTCTACAAAAAAATCAAAACCTGATAAATCGCCAATGGTTAATGTATTGCCCGTAGCAGCTGCTTGCAATGTTGTAGCAGTTGATAATGATGCACCGATATAACCAACTGTTTGGGTTGGTACATTTGTTATCAGGTTAGTGGTGGTTTTAAAAAGCAAGCTGTCGTTAGTAGCAGAAAACAATCTTGCAGGTGCCCAGTTGGTGGGCACCTGCCAATCACTTGTAAGCCCAATCCATAAATAAGCTATTGGAACAAGCGGAACCACATTACCGGTTAATGCTACCGTTGGATTATTGGACCCTGCACTGGTTTGTGTAATATTACCCGTGTTGGTTCCAATGGTTGTTGAGTTCATCCGCACAAATATTGTTGTGGTAGGTACATTACCACTTGATTGCGCTAAAGTTATTGTGCCTGGGAAAGCCACAAAACCTGCACCTGTTGTTAATGATATTTCAAAACCGGCAGGAGGTGCAATTACAATATTATTAGTTAACCCTGTACCTCCAACTGTGTAAGTTTGCTCTGCCGAAGGCACACCCGGTGACGATGTAAAGCCGCTAAGTGCTGTTGGGGTTACTGTAATTAATGAACCACCTGTTGATGCTGTAGTACCATTCAACTGTACGTTAACAACACTGGAAGCACAATCAAATCCACCAGTACCCGATGTTCCACTTGCCGCATATCCATAAAGTCGAAAAGTTGTAGCTGTTGAGATATTGGTAAGTGTAGTAATTGTAATAGTTCTTGTAGTAGTAGTTGATGCGCCCCCACTTGTCATACTTGTTACTGTACCCAGGTCGCTGATAAATCCATCTGCTGAAGATCGAAGTGTTGCGCTGGAAGGACCTGTTGGAGACCTATCCCATGTAAAAACTAAAGAAGTAGGAGTAAATGAAAAACCGCTATTTGGAGTAACAATAAATTGAATGTAATCATTTCCTGCCACGGCTTCAACAAGTGTATTTCCACCAACAGTATTACCTGTATTGAACCATCCACTGCCACCAAAACGACTTCCATTAGAAGCAGGAGTTACGCTACCCAAGGTAAGGTTAGTAATACCCGACAGATTTGGATCATTAAATACACTTGGTTCGGTAGTTTCTAATCCAGTGTTACTAAATGTGTTCCATTGTAATAATTGTGCACTCACATTTGTAAGAACCCCAGTAAAAACCAATAAAAAAATTACATAAATTTTCTTCATAACTTTAATTATTATGTTTATAAAATAAAAAATACTGCCAGGCTTATTGACCGGTCAGTAGTTTTGGTGTGTTTAAAGGGTTGACTGTAACGTATTAACGTTAAAAATTATACTGCGGTTTTTGGGTGGATATTTAGGTATTACAACGGCAAGATACTTTTTTAATTAAAACTGCTGCTGCATGGCAGATAAATTTTGTATTAATAATTTACACATTGTGGTTTACCCTATAAAATTTGCAGCCCGGAAAACATATAAGGTTTGCAGCATTGCCTTTGCGACCAAGCAAAACCTTATAGCGTTTGTTGCGTAGGTTTTAAATTGTGATACCCCAAACACAAACACTATAAGGTTTCCATCGCCCATTGCCTATGCCACAAACCTTATAGGTTGTGCACAGCCGGGCAAAATTTACAGGTTTGCATTTTCAGGTGATATTTTTTATGTTTATGATTAAAATAAATGCTCATGGATTATTATGTTCCCCTGCTGGCAGATAACATTTACCATATTACTGGCCATGCTGTAGGAAATGAAAAATTGTTTTTAAACGATGATAACTACGAATTCTTTTTAAAGCGGTACAACAAATACATTAACCCCATTGCAGATACATTTGCTTACTCGCTTTTACCCAACCATTTTCATAGTTTAATACAGGTAAAGCCATACGATCATTTATTGGAAAATTATAAAAAAGTAAAAAGCAATCGTGCAGCCGAAGCAGGCTGGCAGGAAGCATTTGTAATGCAGCAGTTTTCAAATTTATTCAACAGTTATGCAAAATCCATTAACAAAAAATACAACCGCAGAGGTGCATTGTTTATGGATTACATGCGCCGGGTAGAAGTAACATCAGATGAACAATATACCGGCACCATTTTTTATATTCATAAAAATGCGGTACATCATGGCTATTGCAATTCGCTTGAAGAATGGCCATGGTCATCATACAACTGTTTGCTAACCGATGATCCTACAACATTAGAGCGGCAAAAAGTATTGGATTGGTTTGGTGGAAAAGAAAAATTCATTGCATATCAAACTCAACCTGTTTATTTAAAA
>JAYURK010000244.1:0-6996 GCA_043756235.1 Ferruginibacter sp.
TGCCAAGAGTTCAACTTTTCCAAAATTGATACGCTTAGCAGCGGGTGTTTTTGTTGCAGACATATTGTAATTAAGACGTTTAAGTGTGCAGAAGATTCCATTAAATTTAGCTTAGAAAGCTATTGAAGCCACTAACCCTAAATTAAAGGAGGGCAAAGGTAGGGGATTATTTTTGATTTTTGATTTGCGATTTTAGTTTTTTTATGATTTTGGAAGGGTTTTTGCTGAGAAGCGGAATTTTTGGGCTTTTCTATCCAGCTGTAATGTAAAAAGCCGGAGATTGCTCCCCGGCTTTTAAAGCTATTTTAGAAACGGCTTAATTAGGCAATCTCAACGTCGGCACCAGCCTCAGTTAATTTTGTTTTTAATTCTTCAGCAGTTGCTTTATCAACACCTTCTTTAACTGGTTTTGGAGCACCATCCACTAAATCTTTAGCTTCTTTAAGGCCTAAACCGGTTAATTCTTTAACGATTTTTACAATCGCTAATTTGTTAGCACCTGCAGCTTTCAAGATAACATTAAAAGATGTTTTCTCTTCAACAGCAGCAGCTTCGCCACCACCAGCACTTACTACAACTGCAGCTGCAGCTGGTTCAATACCATATTCTGATTTTAAAAATTCAGCTAATTCCTGAACTTCTTTTACGGTTAAGCTTACTAATGATTCAGCTAATACTTTTACGTCTGCCATGATAATTAAATTTTTCCCGCCTTCATCGTTTTATCTCCGGCGGAGTTATTAAAAAAATTGTTTGCCCCTATCCCCTAAAGGGGAACTATGGGTGATTTATTAAAATAATTAAATCCAGAATTACAAATGCCTTTACCCCCCTTTAGGGGATGGGGGCATTAACCTTCTACTGGTGCAGCAGCTTCAGCAGCAACCGCTGCCTCAGGCCTGTTTTGCAGAGCACCAATAACACGCTGTATCGGCGACTGCAATAAACCAATCACTTCACCAATCAATTCATTCTTGGTTTTAATTTTTGTTAACGCTACCAATTGGTTATCGCCTACAAAAATATCTCCATTAATAAATGCCGCTTTCAGTTCTGGTTTTTCTCCTTTACTTTCTTTACGAAAACTGCTTAAGATCATTGCAGGATCTTTAGGGTTTTCGCTGAATAATAATGCCGTTACTTTATGCAAAGAATCGTACACGCCAGAATATTTTTCGGCATCAATACTTTCCAATGCTTTTTTAATTAAAGTGTTTTTAGCCACTTTCATTTCTACCTGCTTATCAAAGCAAACACGGCGCAGTTTGGTTATCTGTGCAACAGATAAACTTTCGGTATCGGTAATGTAGAAATTATTATATTGATTAAATTTCCCTTTAAGAAATTCGATCACTTCGTTTTTTTCCGTTTTTGTCATAACAAATATTTTTACCTACCCCTCTCCTTTGGAGAGGACGGGTGAGGTGGTTACTAATTTTGAACAGATTTTGTGTCGATCGCAATGCCGGGGCTCATGGTACTTGCCATGCTAACGCCTTTTAAATAAGTGCCTTTTGATGATGAAGGTTTTAATTTCATAATGGCATTAATTAATTCCTGGCTGTTTTCTGCAATTTTATCAGAGGCAAAACTTACACGGCCAATAGACGCATGGATAATACCCACTTTATCTACCTTAAATGCAATTTTACCACCTTTTAAATCATTGATTGCACCGGTTACATCATTGGTAACAGTTCCTGTTTTAGGATTAGGCATTAAGTTACGTGGACCTAATACTTTACCCAGCTTACCAATTTTTGGCATTACCGATGGTGTGGCAACAATAACATCAATATCCGTCCAGCCACCTTCAATTTTGGTAATAAATTCTTCCAGCCCAACATAATCGGCACCGGCAGCAGTTGCTTCGGCTACCTTATCGGGAGTACATAATACCAAAACTTTTTTTGTTTTACCGGTACCGTGTGGTAACGATACGGTACCACGAATGGCCTGATCTGCTTTTTTGGGATCTACACCTAACTTAATGTGCAGATCAACAGAACTATCAAATTTTGTGGTGTTAATTTCTTTTACTAAAGTTGACGCTTCCTTAAGGGAATATGCTTTATTAATATCAACCTTAGTATTTGCTACTTTTCTTTTTTTCGTAATCATTTTTTACAAATTTTTGGTTGATAATTAATTTTCCCATGGGGCTTTTCCGTCAACAGTTAATCCCATACTGCGTGCAGTGCCGGCAATCATGCTCATAGCGCTGTTTAAAGTAAAGGCGTTAAGATCGGCCATTTTATCTTTGGCAATCTCTTCTACCTGTGCCCAGGTAACTTTACCTACTTTATTACGGTTGGGTTCTTTACTGCCACTTTGCAATTTTGCAGCTTCCAGTAATTGTACCGGTGCCGGTGGAGTTTTAATGATAAATTCGAATGATTTATCAGCATAAACGGTAATTAATACAGGAAGTACTTTACCGGGTTTATCCTGGGTTCTTGCATTAAATTGCTTACAGAACTCCATGATGTTTACACCTTTAGAACCCAGAGCAGGCCCAATCGGAGGTGCAGGATTGGCTTGTCCTCCTTTGCATTGGAGTTTAACATAGCCAGTGATTTCTTTTGCCATTGTTTTTTAATTTTTTTGGTGATAGCGTCTCTTGTTTTCCTTCTACAAGTTCAGGATTACAAGTAACTCCCAATTCATAAATATTTCTTTAAGAACTATTTTGGGACGGCGAAGGTAGGTATTTATTTTAGATTTTAGGATGCTGATTAGAGATTTTTTTTGTTTAGGAATGAAACAAAGATGCTGAGAAGATGAAGGTTGGTTATCACTTGTTTATTTAGCATGATGTAAAAACTAATTCGCACCGCCTGCTGTTACTGCTTTGTGAACTTTGGCACGCAGAGGGGCGGAGGACGCTGGGAAAATAAATGGGATATTTTTATAAAAATTTGTACTGGAATAAATGAGCGGGGCCGTTATTTACAAATACCTTATGGGCTTACCGCTTTTTAAATTATCCTACAAATTCAATATATAATACCAATTTAACTGAACCAACATGCTTAAGCCACACCCTTTTCTTTCTCTTTTTCAAAAATTTATTGGCGACAGCAGCAACGGCAAAAGGCTGAATAAAAACGGTGCCAGAATAAAACCACAAAGTGTTGCCAATTACAGGTACGCTTATAAATTATTGCAGGAATTTGCAATACTAAAAAAATTTGACCTGGTTATTTATGAAGTAAAGGCAATAACAAAAGAGAACATGCCACACTAAAAAGTTACTGGAAAAAATTTTACAAACTGTTTACCAATTTTTTACACCACGATAAAGGCTGCTTTGATAATTATACCGGCCGAACCATTAAACAAATACGCACTTTTTTTAACTGGCTCAATAATGAGCTGGGTATTTTTACAGGGCCCTTCCATAAAAATTTTTATGTACAAAAAGAAGAGGTTGCAATTATAACCCTATCGGTACAACAACTGCAGTTTTTAATTTATGATAACGTTTTTGAACATAGTCTTTCTGCAGCATTGCAGCGGAGTAAAGACTTTTTTGTTTTTGGCTGCACGGTAGGCCTGCGCTTTAGCGACCTTAGTAAACTTAAAAAGCAAAATATAGAAATACGTGATGGCAATACTTATTTAAAAGTACGCAGCCAAAAAACTGCTACAGATACTATGGTTAAACTGCCACCTCATGCCATTGCTGTTTTAGATAAATACAAAAAAACAAAAACCGGTTTACTGCCTGCCATTTCTCTTTTTAGGTTTAATGCCAATTTAAAAAAGATAGCTGCGCTTGCCGGCTGGGTGCAGCCGGTGCCCAAATTTAGAACGGTACGTGGCGCCAGCATACAACAAAAAGCTAATGCCCCTACCCGCTTTTGCGATTGTTGTAAGCAGCCATACCATGCGGCGTACCAGCATTACCACCATGCTTACCAGCGGCATGCCCGAGCATGTGGTGCGTAAAATAAGCGGCCATACCAACGACAGTAAAGCATTTTTCAGGTATGTAAACCTGGCGCAAAGTTTAATGGATGTGGAGATTGATAAAATGCACAGCAGAATAAATACACCTGCAAGTTCATTGGCTTAATTGTTTATCTTTATTAAAATTTTTTATCCAAAAAATAGGGTTGTTTTTTGCATAAAACTACATAACAGCCAGTTCTTTGATTAATCTGTAACTACCTAGTGGTAAAGGTTACAGGATTTATGATTACTATCCCTTTGGTATGCAAATGCCAGGGCGTTCTTTCTCCAGCGGTAGCAAGTACAGGTATGGGTTTAATGGGAAGGAGTTGGATAAAGAAATCGCTGGTACTACAACTTATGATTATGGGTTTAGAATTTATAACCCTGCACTGGGTCGCTTTCTATCCGTTGACCCATTAACCAAAGGGTTCCCTATGTTAACTCCGTACCAATATGCCAGTAATACTCCGATAGCCGCTGTAGATATTGACGGACTTGAAGCTGAGATAGTTGTAGATAGACAGTCAAAACAGGTAAACGTAAATATCAAACTATCGATTACTGATATTGAGATTGCAGTTTTAAAATCTGTTGGAATGACAACAGACAACATTCAGGCTAAATTTAATGAAATTTATGTGCCAAATGCAGATGGTAATACAACAACTACGACATCAGCCCTGAACCTTAGTAAAAAAACAAGAGAGGAATTACAAACAGCTTTAGGGGGCAAAATTGCAAGTGGTGGTGACGGATATTTTAATTTAGATGTGGGTGCAGAGGGCACTTACAAAGTATTTTTTAATCTAGCAATAGATAAAAATTTAGACTCTAAAAAAGATATTACAGTTTCAAAGTTAAATATACAAAATGACCCTACTGCTAGGAAAGCAGATATAACAGACTGGCAAAAAATAGACTCATATGTTAGCCCTAATACAAATAATGAAATTGGTAGAGAAAATAAGGGTCGACAAATTGCGCATGAAATAGGGCATAAAATGGGATTGCTAGATTTTATGTTTGCACCCGAGGAAAGGCCTTTTAATTCACCAGGGCTCCAAATAACTTACACAAATGAAAATGGAGGAACCTCAGTCGGGCTAATCAAAGAATTAATGGAACAGGCTGGAGGAATAAAATTATTATCACTTGAGTCTTTAAAAAAAGTTGTACTGCCTTCTATTAATTTAGCAAATCAACAAAAACCAAAATTCACTAAAGTAACAACAGTAACTGGTAATGCGAATGTGTATTCGGATAATACTAAACCTTCAGGAAAGAGAACCGTTCGTCCAGCTCCAACTGTGTTAAAAAAACAAAAATGAAAGCGATAATATTAATTTTAACCTTTACCATTGGGTTAGAGGCAAAGTCCCAAAAAAGAATAAGAGGAATATTTACTGAGTCAGTTGGCTATACCTTATCAGAATTCAATTATGATTCAACTTGTAGCTGTAACCGATTAGTTGATATTATTTATATTGACTCAATAAATATCGAGAAACAGTTAAGCGTTATATTTTATTCGGGAAGTTTTACTGCATTAAAAACATTGCGAAAGAAAGATAGAAGAAAATTGATTTTTTTAGATTCTGCGATTCTTTTTGATTTTGCTCGAGGTTATAAAACAGAATTTAATCCAAATTATTATTATGAAAGAATATTGATTGGTAAGGTTTTATCAAACGGTAGTGTAAATAAATTTATTTTAAGTAAATCAAAGTGTAAATTTTATCAAGTAATAAAGACAAGCCCTGAATGGAGAATGCTTTATAAACATTTTGTTATTTGTTCTGCAAAAAGGAGAAAATTTTTAAACCCAGTATACATCTTAAATAACGTTGACAACAGAAGAATAACTGATAGTGAGATTCGACGATTAGCATTAACTGTTTTGCCGCAATCAGAAATTTCATATGAAGTTTGCCATTGACCTTTCGCCGCCGTGGGTATCATCGCTTCGTTCGCCGCTTTAATAACTCGCCGCCGTCTGGTTTTTAACCCACGGCGTATTGTACGCCAATTTAATAAAGTAGCAAATTTAAAAGTAGTAAAGCCGTCACATTTAAAAAGCTTCATTACTTTTTTTAACCCAAAATTGTTCTCCCTCATCCTCCGCCTCGGTTATTGTCACTAATCATTTGCCACGGTAAGTAAAAAACAGTAAAGTCACTTGTACCCAAATGCAATAAAACATAATAAAAAAGCCGTTAAGCACTTAGCGTTTTTTTTATTCATAAATATCTTTTCTATGCCCAAGCGTAATAATATCAATGATAAGTTCAGTGTCAAAAATATTGTAGATAATGCGGTAATTGCCAGTTCTAATCCTGTACCCATCCCTGCCTTTTAGTTTTTTGTAACCTACAGGGCGTGGGTTTTGTTCTAATCCGGTAATGGCATCAATAATAGGTTCAGCAATGTTATCAGAAAGTTTATCTAATTGCTTTTGAGCTTTTTTAGATAATACAACGGTATAGTTAGGCATTTTTTGCTTTTCTGGTTTTTAAATAATCAGAAAACAAAATGCGTTCACCAGTATCATTTTTTTTGGCTTCGTCATAAAGGCGTACATCTTCCAAATCTTCCAGTTCTTCCATAATGCTATCAAACTCTTGCTGTGGAAGTATAACAAGGCTTTTACCTGCGGTATCTTTTATGTATTGTGGGTGTATTGCAATCATGTTATAAAATTTGTATAAAACTACAAAAAAATTACCAAGTTACCAGTCGTTGCCTCGCCGTAGTGGGTGAGCTGTGTTTGCCTTTAATTATAATGTTTAAATCCTTCGCCGCTGTAGGTATCATCGCTTCGTTCGCCGCTTCGATGGCTCGCCGCCGTCGGGTTTTTAACCCACGGCGTATGACTCAATTACGCTTAAACGGTACTAATACCACGAATCCCACCGTACCCCATAATTGGATGTTTCAGGTAACAATAACCGCCATCACTCCCCGGCATAATGCGACAGCATTCCAAAACTATCTATACCCGTTGCATAAAATCTTGCCGAAGAATAATAGTACTCCTCAGGA
>JAYURK010000245.1:0-59628 GCA_043756235.1 Ferruginibacter sp.
CCCTTTTTTTCAATCAAAAGTTTTTTAGTAATCTGGTAAGCGTTGTCAATTAATTTACGCACTTCTTCATCAATCATTTTACCTGTTTCTTCACTAAAAGGTTTTGTAAACATATTTTCCTGGCTGGGATCGTAATAACTGATGTTGCCCACTTTATCATTCATACCGTAAACAGTAATCATACTGTAAGCAATTTTTGTTATTTGCTGCAAATCGTTGCTAGCACCAGTGCTTATTTTTCCAAAGAAAATATCTTCACTTGCCCTGCCGCCCAGCGTCATACAAATTTGATCCATCAGTTGATCGGTATTGTACAGGTATTGTTCTTTTGGAGTGTATTGTGCGTAACCTAGTGCAGCACTTCCCCTTGGCACTACGGTAACTTTTAATAATGGATATGCATGTTCCAAATACCAGCCACAAATGGCGTGGCCAGCTTCATGGTAGGCAATAATTTCTTTTTCCTCCGGAGAAATAATTTTATTTCTTTTTTCCAGTCCGCCAATAACCCTGTCAATAGCATCCTGGAAATCGCTCATGTCCACGGCTTCTTTATTTTTTCTTGCGGCAATTAATGCGGCTTCGTTACATACATTGGCAATATCTGCACCGGCAAAGCCAGGTGTTTGTTCGGCCAGTTTATGTATGTCTAAAGTTTGAGAAATTTTTATAGGTTGTAAGTGCACTTTAAAAATCGCTTCTCTTCCCACAAGATCCGGACGGTCAATGGTTATCTGCCTGTCAAATCTTCCCGGACGTAATAACGCACTATCCAGTACATCTGGTCTGTTAGTAGCTGCCAGAATAATTATTCCCAGGTCGGTACCAAAACCATCCATCTCTACAAGCAATTGATTTAATGTATTTTCTCTTTCATCATTGCTCATCATCACGTTCTTTCCTCTTGCCCTTCCTATCGCATCAATCTCATCTATAAAAATAATACAAGGTGCTTTTTCTCTTGCCTGTTTAAATAAATCTCTTACACGGCTGGCGCCCACACCTACAAACATTTCTACAAAATCACTTCCGCTTAAGCTAAAAAAAGGTACCTGTGCTTCGCCGGCAACAGCTTTTGCTAAAAGCGTTTTACCAGTGCCGGGAGGGCCCACTAACAATGCGCCTTTTGGAATTTTACCCCCGAGGGCAGTATATTTTTTTGGATTTTTTAAGAAGTCAACAATTTCCATCACCTCTACTTTGGCTTCATCCAAACCAGCCACATCCCCAAAGTTGATATTTACTTTGGTGCCTTTTTCAAACAATGTAGCTTTAGATTTTCCAATGTTGAAAATACCGCCGGGTCCGCCACCACCACCGGGGCCGCCCATTTTACGCATCATCAAAATAAACAACAGCACAATAAGTAATAAAGGAAAAATATTCATCAGCTGCGCAAACCATTCGCCTTCTTCCACATACTCCGGAAGCATTTTTGGGGTTACGTTGGGGTTTTCTTTATAAAAATCGTCAAGTTGTTTTGCAAAAGTTTCGTCTTTAGCTACTGAAAAATAAAATTGGGGGTCTTCGCTTTTCCTCATAGTTTCATACACTTTATCACCCACCAGCGATTTATAATAACCCGCTTTATTTTTAAAACTATCGGATTGTATAAAAATGCGTACCAATTTTCTGTTACGTACTACCACAATACCGGTGCCTTCTTTATCTTTTTTTACATCTTTTACAATGTCACCCGTTCTTAAAATTTCATAAAATTTTTCCTGGCTGATAGAGTTACCTGTAGGCGCTACATTACGAAACATATTGTAAGCAATTATGCCCACAAAAATAATTCCGTATATCCAGTAAATATTTAAACGGTTCTTTTTCTTGTTGGGTTCTTCTCCACCTGTGGGTGGAATATTATCAGGGCCAAATTTTTTATTAGGATTTTGCTGATTCATGTTATTTTTTGCCATTAATTTATTTTGAGTGCCTGTGTTTTAGCAATGCTTACTAAAACTGTTGACGATTACGATGGTTTATTAATTTATTAAGATAAAAGTTTTTTAGCCTTTATGTTCCATGCCCGGAGCATCGCTCCACATTTCTTCCAGTTGATAAAATTTTCTGGGCTCAGGCAGCATAATGTGCACTACCACATTTATATAGTCTATCAAAATCCACTGCTGTGCCTGCCGGCCTTCGTGTTTGTAAGGAGGCTCGCCGCATTTATCTTTTACTTCTTCCTCAATAAAATCGGCAATAGCTTTCAGTTGCGTATTACTGTTGGCCTGGCAAATTATAAAAAAGTCGGAAACAGCTTCAGGAATTTTTCTAAGATCAAGACTTAAAATGTATTCGCCTTTTTTATCCTGTATGGCTTTAATAATGGTTTTGAAGATTTTGCTGTTACGGGTAAGCCTTACTACACTATTTTTTTTTCTGGTTTTTAAAACGTTAAGGTTGTTCAAATTGAAATTATATTTTTTTGCCGTATTTTTTTAAAACAGCAATATTAAACTTTTGTTTTTTACAAATGCGCCTGTAGCTTGCAACTATTGGCAAAAGTAACACTTCTTTGCCATTTGAATTAGTATGCAGCAAGCTGGTTTTTTTAAAATATTAGACAGTGTTGACAGTACCAACAATTATGCCATGGCAACCATACGTGAAGGAATGGCAAAACATGCTATGGCCGTAATGGCCAAAGCGCAAACTGCCGGCAAAGGCCAAAGGGGCAAAAGCTGGCAAACCGAACCGGGCCAAAATATAGCCATGAGCTTGATTTTAAAGACCGATATGCTGCCGGCAGGCCGGCAATTTTACCTGAGTATGTGTATGGCATTGGCAGTAAATGAGTTTTTAAATAAATATACGGAGCAGCAAACTTTTATAAAATGGCCCAATGATTTGTACTGGCGTGACAGAAAGGCAGCAGGCATGTTGATAGAAAATATCATAGGCACACGGCAAACTGGAGTAGGCAACTGGCCTTGGGCTGTAGTGGGCATTGGAATAAATATTAATCAAACCGGGTTTAACGCGGCGTTACCCAACCCGGTTTCGCTTAAACAAATAACCGGTGAAGAATATGATGTAATTGTGTTGGCAAAGGAATTGCATGAAATTATGATGAATTGGTTTGATAAACTGCTGGAGAAAAAATATGAAATTATACATGCAGCGTATCTAAAAAATTTATACAAAAGAAACGAAGAAGTGCGGTTGAAAAAAGAGAATGCTGTTTTTACCACGGTAATAAAAGAGGTGAATAGCCGGGGGCAATTAATTACGCAGGATGCAATAGAGAGGGTTTTTAATGTTGGCGAAATTGAATGGATATTATAAGGCTTCAGCCGCCCGGGCCTCCATTTCAAACTTATTGTTATAATAGCCGTTTCTAATACTCTGCCACAAATATTTTAGTACAAACAAAATGTATCCATGTTGTTTAAATTGCTGCACATGGCATAATTCGTGCTTTACCCATTTTTTATTTTGTAAAAACTCTTGTTTGGTAGTATTATGTAAATGAATAGTTTTACCCAATACCATGGCTACTGCATGGCAGCGTAATTTTTTCGCAGCAATTTTTGCCAACCACGAATTTTCTTTTATGCTGAAGGAATTTTCTTTCAAATACAATTTTTAATTATTGGGAGCGCCACTATCTATCCAGCAAATAAAGGCATTTATCTGTGCCTGAGATATGGTGCCGGATTGGGGCATAGCGCCAGAAAGTATTTGGGCACGTATGTTAGATTTTTTTGCATTCACTTCGTTATAAGTAGTAAGTGAACCGCCGCTGTTTGCACTGCCCACTGCATGGCAATTGCTGTTGGTTGAGCAAAGCGATGCAAGAATGGGTTGTACATCTGCAGCAAATTTTGGGGTTATCCCTGAGCAGGAAAATGTTCTGCCACCACCACCTGTGCCACCGCCGCCACCGGTTGTTGTGCCGCCTTTACTACAGGCATTAAAAATTACAATTGCTGCAATAAGTACGGAAGTTAAGGCTGCTGCTTTTTTCATAAACGAATTTAATATTTATTATAACGGTATAAACGTAGATTTCTTTAAAAAAGTTGCCATGCGGCTAAAATTTCCTGCGTGTGCTGCTTACTTTTAGGCTTTAAAAATATTTTTTTAATGATGCCTTTTTCATCAATTAAAAAGGTGGTGCGGTGCAGGCCCATATAAATTTTACCATACAATTGTTTTTGCCCCCATACGCCATATGCTGCTATAATTCTATGTTCGGGGTCGGCAATTAAAGTAAAAGGCAGATCGTATTTGGTTTCAAATTTTTTATGTTTTTTTTCTTCATCGGGGCTTACGCCCAAAATAATAAAACCTTCTTTTTTTAATAAACTAAAATTATCCCTGAGGTTGCAGGCCTGCACGGTGCAGGTGGGTGTATCATCCTGCGGATAAAAATACAGCACTATTTTTTTGCCTTTATAATCAGCAAGCGCAACGGGCTTGCCATTTTGGTTGTTACCTTTAAATGCCGGTGCTTTATCGCCTTCTTTTAACGTTGTCATAAATGGTTGATTGGTTAACTGGTTAATTTATTGATTAGGGAAGCTGTTTACCAGTTAACAAGTAAATTAATCAACCAATTAACTATCGCGTAAAATGATAAATCCTTTCACTAATATTTCCCACCTGGTCTTCAGCAATAATTTTTAATTCATGGTCACCTGGTGGGCACATTTCATCAAATGTATAAATAAAAGTTTTGCCTTTATCATTACTAAAACGCAACCAGTTGCCATCTAATGTTGCGGTAAATTTTTTTATTTCTTCTGTATTATCGGTAATTATAAAAGCCAGGCGGCTCAGTTTTGCGGCATTCATGCCGTCTCTTACACCAACAGGAACAATTTTTGGTGGAACACTATCCACCATTAATTGAAAATTTCCAAATTCCCTGAAGCTGGCTTTGTACCAGCCATTTTCAAATTCCGCTTTAGCATAATCATCTTTATTATTTACAAAACGATGCATAACCATTTTACCCGGTAGTGACGATAGCGCTTTAATTTTTATGGGAAAGTATACCTGCACCGGCACTGCAGTATTATGCAGTTGGTAAATGGGGTAACCTTGTGCAGGTATTATTTCGTTATACCTAAAACGGATTGAATCATACAATGCGTTTTCGGGTAAATAAAAACTAATGTTATCGTTTTCAAATAAATTTATAAATCCCGGGTGAAAAAAAGTAGTGTTCAAATAAGGAGGCGTTTCTTTTTTTATTTTTGCTGCCACTCCGGCTCCACGCTGCACATCAAATTTTAATAACGAAGTGTTACCATTGGCATCCTTAACTTCTATTTTAATTTTATGTATACTGTCATCTTCTATTGCAATTACACCATCGCCATTTACGGGCTTATAAATACTGTTGTTGTATCCTGCAAGCCTGCTTAAATGCTGTACATAAGGCCCGCCACTGCTTTTTAATTTATAATCGATATGTGCATTTAAATAGCGGGTTTCGTTGTAGCTGATACTGTCCAGCTGAAAACCAATCAACGGTACTTCATCTTGGTATAAATTGGCTTCAAAAATACCGTTGCGGTTGTTAGAGGCTGAGTACCTGTCGAAGGCAGTAATACCAAAACTTATTTTATCAGTGTTGGTAATAATTAAAGAAGGCGAAGTAATATAGTTGCCGTTCACTTTTTTTAAAGTATAAAATTTTGGCGTTTGTTCATATGTGCTGATGCACCTGTCGTATACAGCAAGGCGCAAAATATCCGGGGGCACATTATCTGTAATGGGTAAATTAAAAAGGGAAGGGTTTAAAACTTTATCAGTTTTTGTATCTCTTATTTCAAAATGTACATGCGGCCCCTGGCTGCCGCCGGTATTACCGCTGTAGGCCATAAACATTCCTTTTGTTACTGGAAATAAATTTGCCGGTATATCTAAAAAAACTTTCCAGCTTTTTAATTTGTATTGTTGCTCTTTTACATATTGTTCCAGCCCGGGCATAAAATTATTAAGGTGAGCATACAGTGTTGTTAAACCATTAGGGTGATTAATATAAATGGCCCTGCCAAAACCATAAGGTTCAATTTTTACTTTAGCAATATAACCAGCCGCAGCTGCCAGCACCGGCAGGTTTTGTTTTTGTTCCGTTCTGCAATCTAAACCCATGTGATAATGGTTGGGCCTAAGCTCACCAAAATTGGCAACCAAAGCTTTGGTGGCGCTAACCGGCCAGCCAAAATAATTTTGAGGATATTTTTTATCAGGAAAAATTTGTGCACTGCAAATAACAACCGTAAAACAAAGGGTATTTAACAAAACCAGTTTCAATAAATTCATATCTTTAATTATGGTGCAAATCTAATTTTAAATCATTATTAAAAATTAAAAAACATGAGTGTAAATTCAAAACATATAGCTACTTTTTTATTAGGTGCCGCAGCAGCGCTGGCCGCATCAAAATATATGAGTATGACGCCGGAAGAAAAAGAAAAACTTGCCGGCGATTTAAAAGATAAAGCCAACAGGTTTAAAACAGAAGCCGAAAATTTTGCAGAAAAAGCAAAAGATTATTTTGAAGAATTAAAAACCAAAGGCAGCGAAGCCCTTAAAGAACATATGGGTGATGCTGAAAAAACCATGGGTGATTTGTTTGGTAAAAAAGATAAGCCTGCCTCCACACCTTTGTAATTTTTTAAAACTTTATAAAAAAACTGTGCTTAATATAAGCACAGTTTTTTATTTACGGCATTTACAATTACTTTTGCCTGCCTGCAAACGGCAAAACTACTTATGCCAATAGACAAATCCATCAAATCAGTATTAATTATCGGCAGTGGCCCAATTGTAATTGGCCAGGCCTGCGAATTTGATTACAGCGGTACACAAGCTGCCCGAAGTATAAGGGAAGAGGGGATAAAAGTTATCCTAATCAACAGCAATCCTGCTACAATTATGACGGACCCCATGATGGCCGACAGGGTTTATTTACTGCCTTTAACTGTAGAAAGCATTGAACAAATTTTAGATGAAAATGATATTGATGCCGTGCTGCCCACCATGGGCGGACAAACAGCATTAAATCTTTGTAAAGAAGCCGACGAACTGGGTGTGTGGGAAAAATACAATGTAAAATTAATTGGGGTAGATATTAAAGCCATAGATAAAGCCGAAGACAGGGAAAAATTCCGGCTGTGGATGATTGAAATGGGCATACCGGTTTGCGAGGCAAAAATTGCCAACTCCTTTTTAGAGGGAAAAGAATTTGCCCAGGATATTGGTTTCCCTTTAGTATTGCGTCCATCTTTTACATTGGGCGGTACCGGCGGTGGTATTGTATTTAAAAAAGATGAACTGGATGAAGCTTTAAACAGGGCTTTAACTGCAAGCCCCATACACGAAGTACTGGTAGAAAAAGCCGTGCTGGGCTGGAAGGAATTTGAACTGGAACTATTAAGAGATAATGCCGATAACGTTGCCATTATTTGCACGGTTGAAAATTTTGACCCGATGGGTGTGCATACCGGCGACTCGATAACTGTTGCACCTGCAATGACGCTTAGTGATACTGCTTATCAATTAATGCGTAATACCGCTATAAGAATGATGAGGGCGCTGGGTAATTTTGCCGGCGGTTGTAATGTGCAGTTTGCCCTTAACCCGCAAACCGAAGAAATTATTGTAGTGGAAATAAACCCAAGGGTTAGCCGCTCTTCTGCATTGGCCAGTAAAGCCACCGGTTACCCTATTGCAAAAGTTGCTGCTAAACTGGCTATTGGCTATAATTTAGATGAATTAAAAAACCAGATCACACAATCTACTTCGGCATATTTTGAACCGGCGCTGGATTATGTAATTGTAAAAATTCCCCGTTGGAATTTTGATAAATTTAAAGGTGCCAATGATACCCTGGGATTTCAAATGAAATCGGTTGGCGAGGTGATGGCAATTGGCAGAAGCTTTGCCGAGGCGGTGCAAAAAGCTTGTCAGAGTTTAGAGAACGATGCTATTGGCCTGGGTTATTACGGAAAAAGTTTAATGGGGTCGGATGATTTAATAGAATACATTAAAATTCCTAAATGGGACAGGATCTTCCGCATTAAAGATGCGTTGATGGCCGGCGCAAGTATAAAACGCATTTGCGAAAGCACTAAAATTGACCGCTGGTTTATTTACCAGATTCAAAAAATTTGCGATTGTGAAAAAGAAATTGCTAAATACGATTTAAAATCTTTGCCCGATGATCTTTTAAAGGAAGCAAAAATTTTAGGCTTCAGCGATGAGCAGATTGTAAAAATTATGAATGAAGAAGATGCCGAATCGCTTTACGAAAGAAGAAAAGCCATGGGGCTTACCCGTGTGTTTAAAATGGTAGATACCTGTGCTGCAGAGTTTGAAGCTAAGACGCCTTATTTTTACAGTACGTTTGAAAATAAATAGAAATGGCTTTTTTGCAATAAAGAAAAGCAGTTTTCTGCTTAATGCTGCCAGCATAAAACTTAAAGCATGAAAACAGCATTTAAAAAAATCTTTTCCATACTGCTGGGTGTTTTAATTGCTTTAATTATCTGCGAAATTATTTTACATTTTTATAATCCGCTTCCATTTGCTGTTGCAAAAGGCAAACTGGTACTTCCTGCAAATCAACAAACCATTTTTAAAAATACCTGGATAAAAAAACTGGACAGTTCAATTTATTACTCCAGAAATTCGCTTGGCTTTCGTGGCCCAGAACCAACTGACAGTGTACACAAATTATTATCCATAATATGCATCGGGGGCAGCACTACCGAGTGCCGCTACATCAGCGATTCGCTAACCTGGCCTTACCAATTATCTCAGCAATTAAAAGACAGTTTTCCATCAATGTGGTTAAACAATGCCGGTGTTGATGGCCACTCAACTTTTGGCCATCTGCTGCTTTTAAAAGAATACATCACCCGGATAAAACCAAAGTATGTAACCTTTTTAATTGGTGCCAACGATGTAGAAACCGATAAGCCATTGCAATTTGATTTGATGAATGAAAAGAAGATTAATTTTTTATCTGCAAAAAGTTTTTTTAAATCGCTGGCAAATAAAACAGCACTGGGCTCTGCATTTTTTCAATTTTATGCCATACGTGGGGCGTATAAAAAAGGGTTAATTCATAAAGATGTAAATTTTTCAACACTAAAAGACACCGTTTTATCTGATCAAAACACAACTGCAATTTTGCAAAAGCAGGCTGTGTATCTTACCCAATACCGGCAAAGGATAACAGCAATGATTGCTATTTGCAAAGCCAGTAATGCACAACCCATTTTAATTACCCAGCCCTCTATGTTTGGTAATTATATTGATAGCAACACCATGGTATATATGGGCAGCAAAATTATTCCTGATACAGATCCCGTTACTAATGCGGTTGTAATGGATAAAGTTTTGGATAAATACAATGATGTGGTAAGATCGTTTAGCAAAGAAGTAAAGGTTATTGACCTGGCAGCTTTAATGCCTAAAAACAGTATTTATTATTACGATTTTATGCATTACACAAATGAAGGTTGCAGTAAAATAGCCACCATAATTTCAGCACAGTTAGCGCCCATTTTAAAAAACAGTAATTAAAGCCAACAGTACAGTACAATTCATTTTACAGAAAAATGAAAAGCTGGCTAAAAAAATTTATTTTTGCCCGCAAATTACCAGCACCGTAAACTGGCTCATACAAGTATTCACTTTTTAAATTGTAGTAATGCAGGTTATTAATCAAAACGAAAGTAAAGTTTCAGCAAAAAAGAAAATTATTGTTTTAGGCAGTGGCCCCAATCGCATAGGTCAGGGTATTGAGTTTGATTACTGCTGTGTGCATGGTTTGCTGGCCATTAAAGAAGCTGGTTACGAAGCCATAATGGTTAATTGTAACCCCGAAACGGTTTCCACCGATTTTGACATTGCAGATAAATTATATTTTGAACCCGTTTTTTGGGAACACCTTTGGGAAATTGTGGAGCATGAAAAACCTTATGGCGTAATTGTGCAGCTGGGTGGGCAAACAGCTTTAAAACTAGCCAAACGGTTACACGAAAAAGGCATAAAAATAATTGGTACTTCTTTCGACAGCATGGATATTGCTGAGGACCGTGGCCGCTTTAGCGATATGCTTAAAGAGCTGGGCATTCCTTATCCAAATTATGGTACTGCATTTAATACCGATGAAGCCATTGAAGTGGCTAATAAAGTAGGCTATCCCGTTTTAATAAGACCCAGTTATGTTTTAGGCGGGCAAAGAATGCGTATAGTTATTAATGACGAAGATTTAGAAAAAGGGGTACTGAGTTTAATAAAACATTTGCCGGGTAATAAAATTTTGATAGATCATTTTTTAGACCGTTGCCAGGAAGCAGAAATAGATGCCATTTTTGATGGGGAAGATTTTCATGTAATGGGCGTGATGGAGCATATTGAACCGGCGGGTATTCATAGCGGTGACAGTAATGCCGTGTTACCCCAATTTAATTTATCGCCATTAATTGTGCATACTATGGAAGAATATGCCGAAAAAATTGCGAGGGCATTAAAAATACAGGGGCTCATCAATATTCAGTTTGCTATAAAAGATGGTAATGTGTTTGTGATAGAAGCTAACCCAAGGGCAAGCCGTACCACACCATTTATTGCCAAGGCGTATCAAATACCTTATTTAAATGTTGCTACAAAAATAATGATGGAAGTAAATAAATTAAAAGATTTTACTTTCGAAAAAAAGCTTACAGGCTTTGCCATTAAAGAACCGGTTTTCTCTTTCAATAAATTTCCTGGTGTAAATAAAGAGCTGGGCCCCGAAATGAAAAGTACGGGAGAGGCCATTCGCTTTATAAAAGATTTACGTGATCCTTACTTTCGCCAGTTGTATAAAGAAAGAAGTATGCATTTAAGTAAATAATCAAATTGTTTTAATAAAAAAAAGGGGTTGCAAAAAATGCAACTCTTTTTTTGTTTATGGCATCTTAAAAGCGTTGATGTAAAATGGAGGGTTTAACAGCAACTATTAAAAGCTCTCTTGATTTAATAAAAAAAAAGCCTGCGATAAAAAATATATAAGTAACCGGGGTGGCAATTGGCGGGGGATGTCATTACAAATAAATCCACCAGCGAACAGTGTGGTACAAAAATCAATAATAGAACGCTGCATCCTGTTACTGCTGTGTTAGCTTTAATTAAGTATTAGGCTAACAGTTTTATCTGCTAAATACCAGCAACAAAATGTATTTATAACTGCAGTTAATGTAAATATAAATCCAAGTAAAAAAAAATGACTGTATGAAGGAATGGATTATTATTTAAGCAGGCCAATTAAAATAAATGCTTTTTAACTGGAATTGAATGAATAAAAAAGTAAGGGAAAAAAGAAATATTATCTATACATTTTTAAAAACCAATGTAGTAAATATCGATAATTATTATTTTACTTAAAATAATTATTCATACTTTTATTCTGAATTCACGATGTAATACATCAGAAAACCAACCAAATGTACAAAGTTTCCCCACTGTTATTTTTACTAATAACGGCATGTTGCTGCAATTTAACTGCACAAAAAACGGCATACACCATGCCGGAAGTAAACAAAATTTTAAAGGATATTCATCTTTACATCGATGTGGAAATGGATGATTCTGCTAAAACCGATGCTGGTTTTATCAACTCTAATTATTTAATTCCTTTAAATAATTATATCGATTATAATATTATTGGCAAAGGGCGTATAGCCATTATTCATGAGGTGCAACTGCGTGAATTTATTATCAACAGTATCCATCAAAAAAAACCAATGGCGCAAATTGGTAAAGAATTAATTACCGCTTATAACCAACAGTTAAACACTGTAGCTGCTACAAGTGAAAAAGAAGATGTGTTTCATGTGGGAGGATATTTTGTAGGAGAAGTAGAATATCATCAGGAGCCTGACGGCAAATTTGCAACACTGATGGAGCTTAACCAGCTTAAACTTTATTTTTCGTCGCACCTTAATTCTAAAAGCAATAAAAATAAAATAAATGTTTTTGCAGAGTACAATCCTGTGCCGGAAGAAGTAATTCACCAGGTGGATGAAGTTGTAATTAAAAAGGGAACTGTAGAGGATACGCTGCGGCAAACGTTTATACCGGGTGCCACTGAAGAATTAATTCCTTTTGAACGCTTATTTGTAATGATAAATAATGCAGGTGGATCAAAAGTGAATATAACCATTGGGCAGTTTCGAAACCCTTTTGGGTTATGGTCGGATTATACTTCACACAGAAATTTTACTGCAGTTAAAAATAATACACTGGTAAATGGTTTTGCATTAAAAAAAGTTGAACTTGGTATAAAGCTCGATTTCAGGCTTGCCAAAAATTGGGAAGTAGAGGCTGCGGTGGTGCATGGCAGATTTGGCAGAACCGCCCCACTGTACCGAGCCGATTTTGATAACAATAAAGACTTTGTAACTCATGTAAGCTACACTAACAACCGCTTTTCTGCAGGCGCCAGTGCCTATCTTGCCGAATTTGCTTTTGACAGAACCGCTTACGGAATAGATGCAGGATTTCGCTTTGATAAATTATTTATTTCGGGCGAGTATGTGATGCAGCGGAATAAAAAACCTGCTTTTAATGCTCCCAACATTGGCGCTTTTATAAATGAACTTTCCTCCAACGCTGCCTATTTACAATTTGATTACGAATTGTTAAACAAGCTGCATTTATATGGCATGTATGATTACTGGAAATTAAAAGCAGGTAAACAAATTGTAAACCAGGCTGCCTATAAAATATTTCATGGCATAAAATATTTTATCAATCCAAAAACAAGATGGACCATTATTGAATACGGTTATAACATGCACAATGGTTTTGATAAGGGATTTACACATCTATCTACTCAATTAGAAATCAATTTTTAATTGAAAAAAATATTTTATACTGCGTTTTTTGTAAAATTTGTGCTGCGCAAATTATTGCCTGCTTTGCTTTTTACCGGCATAGTGGCAAACACAATGCATCCGCCCGGGCAAGCGGCCGATTATAAAATGCACTGCCTTTATTTATACAAATTCAGCCAATTAATTACCTGGCCTTACAAAAAGGAAGGAGAATTTGTTATTGGTGTGGCAGGCAATTCTTTATTGATACCAACTTTAGAACAATATATAATTTCTAAAAATAAATCTGCTGTTGTTAAATACCGGCTGTTAAAATTTTCATCAGTACAAACTATTACAGACTGCGATTTGCTGTATGTTACCAGCGATCAACTGGGCAGTTTTAATGCTATAATTAAAAAAACAACTGGTAAGCCAACCCTCATAATTTCCGAAGTGCCGGGTTTAATAAGAAGAGGCTCCTGTATAAATTTATTGTACGATGAAGGAAGCAGCATAAAAATACAGGTTAATAAAGCGGCTATAGAATCCCGTGAGTTAAAAGTTTCTTCCGATCTTTTTAAACTGGCTGCTGAAGTATTATAAATTTTAAAGGCTTTTGTTTACGCTTAAATTTTACAGTTAAATACATGGAAATGAATAATTTTTTATCAGCCGGTAACACCAATACCGGCGAGGGCATATTTGCATATTTGTTTCGTAAAAGTATTTTAATTGTACTGGTGGCTTTGCTGCTCATCATTTTTTCTGTTGCGTCTATTATTGCCAATAAATCAGCGCAGGATAAAATTCAACAAATTGAAAATGTAGATGTGGCGGTTCCCTTTCAATTATCATTACTGTTTAATGAGGTAAATTTAGCGTCTGCAGCTCAAAATAATTATTTTAAAACCGGCGATACGGTGTATGATGTATTGCGTAAAAATATTTGGCTTCACAAAATTAAACCAATTGCCGATACACTAACCCAAATGAAAAATCCTTTGCCGGCGGAGGATAAACTTCTTATTGAAAAGGCCATCTCCGGATTGGAAGATTACGAAATTGCGCAGCAGGAAATGAATTTAATATGGATGGAAGCCCACCAAAATACAGATGTACAGCAAAAAAGCAGGGCAGAAAACCTCCTTAATGAAAAGCGGCTTATTTTAACGGGCTTAACGCAGGACGATATTGCGGCAATATTGATACCCTTACAAAATAAATACCAGGCCAAGGCAAAAGATGCCATGCAGATAATAAGTAACAATACTAAAAAGTCGAACATTATTACACTGGTATTTATATTTTTTACGCTATCGTTAATTCTACTTTTATTATCCCGCCAAAAAGATTTGGTAAAGGCAAAAAAGCAGGCCATCATTGCCAGCAAGGCCAAGTCGGAGTTTTTGGCCAATATGAGTCATGAAATTAGAACACCTTTAAATGGTGTAATTGGATTTACAGATTTACTGATGCAGAGTAAGTTGAATGAAATTCAATTTCAGTATATGGGTACGGTATCACAATCGGCCAATGCCCTGCTGGATATAATTAATGATATCCTTGATTTTTCAAAAATAGAAGCCGGCAAGCTTGAATTATCTATTGAAAAAGTTGATTTAATTGAAATTTGTAACCAGGTTGCCGACATGGTAAAATACCAGGCTCATAAAAAAGAGCTGGAACTGCTGCTGAATGTTTCGGCTAAAATACCCCGTTATATCTGGACTGATGAAGTGCGCCTGCGCCAGATACTGGTTAACTTATTATCGAATGCCGTTAAATTTACAGAGTTTGGCGAAATAGAATTAAAAATTGAAACATTACCCTCCACCAATAATAACGATACGGTTTTTCGTTTTGGGGTAAGGGACACCGGTATAGGCGTAGATCCTAAAAATCAGAAAAAAATATTTGAGGCTTTTTCGCAGGAAGATGGGTCCACTACAAAACGTTTTGGTGGTACAGGCTTAGGCCTTACCATTACCAATAAACTTTTGTCGATGATGGGCAGCCAGTTACAGTTACAGAGCGAAACCGGCAAGGGCAGCACTTTTTATTTTGATGTAACTTTTAAAACAATGTTTGGTCAGCACTTTGAGTGGGATAATGAAGACGATATAAAAAACATATTAATTGTAGATGACAATACTAACAACAGGGTAATTTTACGGGAAATGCTTGCCTTAAAAAGTATTGCATCCGAAGAAGCTAAAAGTGGAAAAGAAGCACTTGAAAAATTAAAACAGGCAAATTTGTATGATGTAATTTTGATGGATTACCATATGCCCTTTATGGATGGGATTGATACCATACGCAACATACGGGAACTATATCCTTTAGCCGAAGAGCAACCCATTATTTTATTATACAGTTCCTCAGACGATGCTTATATCATTGAGGCCTGCGATAAACTGAAGGTAAAACAACGATTAGTAAAGCCGCTTAAAATACAGCAGTTGTACAACGCTTTATCTTATGTTAAAAGACAAAAGAAAAAAACTGATGTTCCCGAAATTCAACAGGTAAATATTGAAAAAAATACCAATAGTAAAGAGGTGGTTAAAGTTTTAATTGCCGAAGACAATGTAGTAAACATGCTGTTAGCCAAAACAATAATAAAGAATATTTTGCCCGGAATAACTATCCTGGAGGCAACAACTGGAAGGCAGGCATTAGATTTATTTGTAGAGCAGCTGCCTGCAATAATATTTATGGATATACAAATGCCAGAGCTAAATGGTTATGACGCTACTGCAGCTATCCGAAAAACTACCGGCGGCAGCAATGTTCCAATTATTGCATTAACAGCCGGAACGGTGTTGGGCGAAAAAGAAAAATGTGCTGCTGCCGGTATGAATGATTACATCAGTAAACCTTTTGTAAAAGCTACAATTGAAGCAGTGTTAAATAAATGGTTACCTGTAAAATAATTTATCAGGCGTACTGTTTCAGCTGGTTTAAACGCATAATTTCTTTTTTTACAGCTGGCAGGTAAGTTTTAAACTCTGCATAAAAAATTACTATCAGCTTACTGGCTTTTATTTGCTCACCGGCTTTTACGGCAGCATCTGCAATTGATATTTGAAGGGTTAATTGGGGTAAACCTACCGAACAAAAAGAAGGGGCAATTTTGTGCAGTTCTTCTTCTGCGCCAATTAAATCATTAGTGGTAATTAAAGTAATTATTTTTAAAATGGCCGGCTCTGTTTCTAAAAGAAATAATTCAAAAATCTCTCCCAGCTCATCTGTCATATTCTGGTAACAATTTAATAAATAGTTACGGTCCAGCTCTTTTTCAACTGCTTGCATAAGGGTGTAGTTTTAAGGGTACTTGAATTACTAAACGCAGGTTTTGCAAATGTATTGCTACTGGATAACTGGTTTTTACAACGTATAAAAAATTGAATACTGAAAAAAATAGAAACGTTTTTAAATTTTTATGTTAAAACGTTTCTATCAGTGCATACAATTATTATACTACTTCATTTTCTTTTATGATCTTTCTAAGGTTTAATAAACCATAGCGCATACGGCCCAGCGAGGTGTTGATGCTGCAATTAGTTAATTCAGCTATTTCTTTAAAGCTTAAATTAGCATAGTGGCGTAAAATAATCACTTCCCGCTGGTCTTCAGGAAGTTTATCCAGCAACTGTCTAACTCTTTCGTGGTTTTCTCCGGTCATAATTTTTTGTTCAATTCCAGCTTCTGCAAAATTAAGTACATCAAAAATATCTTTATCATCACTGGTAACAATTGTTGGGTTACGTTTAATTTTTCTAAAATGATCAATGCTCATGTTGTGTGCAATGCACATTGCCCATTGTATAAATTTGCCTTCTTCGTTATAGCGGCCAGCTTTGATAGTATCAATGATGCGTACAAAAACATCCTGAAAAATATCCTCAGCCAGGTACTTGTCTTTAATCAATAAATAAATAGAAGTGTAGATTTTGGTTTTATACCGCAATATAATTTTGGTAAGGGCATTGTTATCACCATTAATGTACATTTTAATAAGCTGTTCGTCGGTAAAATCTGTTAGGATACTCATTTTTTTTATTTTTTTTGTTAGGGTATAATTTGATAAATCAAAAGTAGTTGGTGTATTGCATGCATGGTTAAGTTTTAGACGAAGCGGCTGATTTAATCGTTTAAAACCTAAAAAATCGGGTTAAGTTAAATCGTCGACACTATCATTTGTAATCAATTTCCAGTATTCGTCTAAAATTGCCGGCATATATTCATTCAGCTCCTGCATAAATGAACGGATTAAAACTTTTGCAGTAGCATAGTTGGCACAGCTTATATATACTTCTGCAATTTGTAGTTGTACAGATAATTGTGGCAGGCCAACACTTTGAAAGCTGGGAATTAACTGGTGCAGCCTTTCGGCAGCGGTAATGTGGCTGTGGCGGTTGAGTAAGTCACTTATTTCAATAATTTCATCCGGGGTATTGGTTAAAAAATATTCAAATACTGCCGCAGCATTTTTTTCTTTTTCCTGGTAATAAACCAGTAAAATTTTTTGATCTAATTGTTTGGTTGGGGTAAGCATAATTGTTTTCTTAGGATGGGTTTAAATAACTGTATTAAATAAAAAGAGGTTGCAATAAATGCAACCTCTTTTGTAACCAGGCTTTTGCTTATTGATAAATAGTATACTTTTTTTGGGTTGAAGTTTTTATAGCGAGTACAAAATTTAAGGTTGTTTTTCGTACAGGTATCGGATTGGTTTACTTACTACCCGGTAATACATTTTTTGGTTGCAGAATTTGGTTGCTGTTGGTAATTTGGATTTTGTTTTTTTAGGAAAGGATCTTGTTTGTTTTTTTTTACAGATATTGGTTTATTTTCTTTGGTACAAATTCAATGTGTTATCATAGTTATTGGATTGCAAACGGCCAGTGCAAATATTTCTTTAACCTATCAATAAGCGGGATCAAACTTTTTTTACTTAGCTGATTTTTTTGGGCAAACACAGGATTGGATTTTGTTGGATTTGGATAATTATCGGACACAGCCAGGAATTATCAGCTAAGTTTTTAGAATGAACATTTCAAAGAGCCTGATTGGTTTTTCAGGGGATTTAGATTCTTTTTTATCTCCCGGTATCTATCATTCCGTTTGACAAGACAAATATAAAAAGTGTTTTTACCTTTTTTTCCGGCTTTCGCTAAACCAGTGTATTTATTAGCCGAAAGGGTAAAATTATTAGCCGGAATTTATTAGCAAATGCACGCTAATACCGGCATAAAAAAAAGCCCCGTTCAGGGGCTTTTAAAATCAACATATTTGGGTACGCTTTTATTAAATTAATTTGGTAAAACACTCCAGTAAATAAGCACTATTCTTCTTCTTTCGTCATTGGCAGTGTAGTTAGTAATATCCGGATCGGGCAATACCTCGCCCATGCCCGATTCGAAATTAAAAAAAGTTACTTTGTCAACCGATAAAAAGGTGCTGCTTCTTTCTGCAATTAACAGGTTTAAAAACTTTCTTATTTCAATTGCCCTTAAAGCAGATAAGGCCGTATTAAGATCCTGCTTACTGGGTTTTTTCATGTGCATAAATGCAGAAAGGGTTGTATACAGTTTTGAGTTGGGAGAAATTTTAGTAGCATCGGCATAGCCATCAACAATAACGCTTGCAGTACGTTGCACTGCTTCGTATTTATTGGAAAATTTTTGCAGAGAATCTACAATAGGTAAAAAATATTCACGGGCAATACCATATTTATCTGCAGGTATAATATATCCACCGGGTCCAAAAAAAGCTGCGAGGCTAAATAATTTTTTGGTGTTTTTAGATAAACCTTCCTCAATCATTTGTAATGAGTATTCACGGGTTTTAGCATTTTTATTTACATCTTCATCAATTAAAATGATCCTGGTTTTAATGTAGGTAAATTCTTTGGTAGCGTCCGGAGATTCCAGTTTATTATTTAGCGTTTTTATTTCTGCCGACAGTGAATCTATTCTTGATTTATATTTTACCAGGCGGTTATCAATATTGGTTGATGTGGTGCTGTCTACAACGCCTTTTGCAACAAGACTGTCTTTGCTATCGCCAATCTTGGTAATGGCAACAGCCTCTTTTTGTTGCTGCGCCGCCGCCGAAGTGAGCATGCTTTTTAATACTTTCTTTTCACCGGCAATAAGTGATTCATCCATCCGCCTGTTAAGCTGGGTATAAATTTCGGTACGGGGTATGCTTTGTTTTACCACAGCGCTATTTAACACCGCAATTTGTTTAGTAATATCATCATACTGTTCTAAAAACGCAAGTTTAAAATTTACTTTACTTTGTAAACGTTTAACAGCAGTGGAAAACGAATCGTTTTTTGTTTGTAATGTTTTTATTTCTTGCTGTAATTGTACCGATACAGAATCGTAGATAAGTGCATTGTTCCTTAAACTGTCGTTTTTGGTTTGCAGGTAATGCAGCCGGTTTTTTTCATTAATGGTTTTTTCACCCAGATCAGTTAGCGAACGCTTAAATTCCATACGTTTTACAGTATGGCATGAGGAAAGAATAAGGCAGCCTGCAGCCAGGGTTAATAATTTGCCGTTCATAAGTAAAGTTTTAAGTAAGGGAATATTTTGTGCATACACCAGACGATTATAATAAGTGTAATGGTTGTATGCAACCTGGTTTTTATATTTGATACCGCACCTTTTACAATTTACTGTTGCAGTAAACCGGGGGTGGGCCGTATAGCAAAGTCAACGGGTTTTTTTTCTGGTTCGGGTATTAGTTTTTTATTTACTCTTTCAACCAGGTGCTGTTTTACCAACGCCATACCAGTGCTGTTTTTTGGGTTTGTTAACTCCGGCTCTTCCTGGGTAACTGAAGCTACAAATCTTGTAAGCAAATGCTTTTTATTTAGGTTGATGAATACGTATGCATCATTATCTCCGGAGTTTTCGGCTGCCGGCAGCAACTTTTTATTTATTGCAGCCGCCATAGATAATACGGGTACATTTTTACCGGTTAAATCTTGATTTGAAAAAGATAAGTACAAAAAAATAATTATGCCGGTGGCCCACATTAAGCCTAAAGCTGCAAAAGATTGTATTTTAAAATTGAGTTTGATGGGTAAAGATTTGAGACTTACAGAACGAAGAAAATAAATCAATATTGCATAATTTTTTAAGGGCACTGCTTTTATCTGCGTTATAAGGGCAATATTTTAAATAATTGGCTTATGCAGGTAGTACTTACCTTATTTTATTTAGCTTACAGTAACGGTTTGCTTTGGCAGTAACTGTATTGATTTTATTTTGGCAATATACTCCAGAACAAAAGTACTACACGCCTCCGCTCATCATCCACCAGGTAATCATTTACTTTTTTACTGGGAAAAGCTTCACCTCTGCCATTTTCTAAATATTCAAAATCAATTTCTTTGTAACCCGTAATTTTTTTAGCAAGTACCACCTCCAGTAAATCTGCAATTGTTTTGGCCCTAAGCTCCGATACTTTCATGTTCATCATTTCTTTAGTGGCTGCACTGTCGTTTAAAAGTGCCTGCAATTTTTTATAAGTTTCGCCTTCTTTATTAAAGCCGGTTCCATCGGCAAAACCAAGTACCGTAATTGTGGCCATCCTTTCTACATCATTATAATTATTATAAAAATTTGCTACCGAATCTAAAACCGGGGCAAAAGCCTGCGCTGCTAACTCAAATTTTTCGGCCGGTATTTCATATTTTCCACCTCCAAAAAAAGCGGCCAGTTTGTACAGTTTTTTATCTGCAATATCCAAGCCTTCATCTATCATTTTAAAGCGCCTTAACCGTAAATTGGCATTGCTTGTATAATTTTGCAGCAGCTTTAATTGTATTTTAATTTGCGATTTACTTTTTCTGTAAATTTTGCCCGATTTGATGGAGGCATCAATAAAATTTACTGCTGTACTGAATGAGTCAAGCTGCGTTTTGTAACCGGTGAGCCTGTTGTTTATTTTTTCAGCAATTGCGGCATCAACTTTTTCTTCCTCAATTTTTTCAGCTTTTTTTTGTTGCATTACCTCAAGCATTGCAGCATCATTTTGTTGTGCAGTTTTAGCTGCTGCTACCACTTTTGCAAGGGCTGCCCTTTTGCTGCTGCTGCAGGACGCAATTATAAATGCCGCTATAACAATAACTGCAACGTATTTAATTTGTTGGTAAAATTTTTTCATAATTCAGGCGCTTGTTTAATAAAAAAGTCTTTAGAGTTTATCTGGGGCTTTATTTTTTTTGATATCTTTTCTACAAAAGAATTTTCTGGCTGCAGATTTTTAATTTTATCCGCTGTGCTAAAGTTTTCTGCTGATGTTATTGTGGCAACATAACGGGTTAAAAAATGTTTTTTATTTACGTTAATAAATACATAGGCGGCGTTGGCATTTGGGCTTTCTGTGTCTGGCGGTGTATCGCCTAGTGAAAAATTTACTAAATCGACAAAATTATTTTTTTTAAAACTGCCATTGCTTTTATCAAACGAAAAAATAAGGTAACCTAAAATACAAATGCCTGCAACCCAAATTGTAATTAAGGCAAGTATATGCTGCCGGGTTAAGCAAATTTTTAATATAGAATACATTTTTAAAAACATAGTTTACAATTTTAACTGGCAGGCTGTTTAATATTTAATAAAACTTCCTGTGCTTGCGCTATGATGCTTTTTTCGTACGCCAGTAACGGGGCCAGTTGCTGCTCCACCTCATCCCAGTCGGGAGCTGCTGCATTTGTTTCTTCCAGCTGCTGCAAATTTTTTAATTGCGGCGGCTTTTCGTTTACAGCCGTAATAGTGCTTTTAATATTATGTGCCAAAGCTTTTAATTGTTTTACATTTTTATCTGCTGCAGCATTTTTTAAAAGCATTAAATCTGCCGGATATTGTTTTACAAATAATTCCAGGATGTTAATTATAAATTCTGTGTTGCCTCCAAAAGTTTCGGCCAGGTAATGCTGATTGATAAAATTTTGTACATCGTAAGCACTATTTAGTTTATTATCAACCGGCAGGTATTTTGCCAAAAGCTGTTTTAACCTGTTTTCGTTAATGGGTTTAGGTAAATATTCGTTCATACCACTTGCAAAACATTTGTCTTTTTCTGCCTGCAGTACAAACGCCGTCATGGCAATAATGGGCACATCACTTTTTAATTCCTGGCGTATCCATTTTGCTGTTGAGTATCCATCCATTACCGGCATTTGTATATCCAGCAGCACCAGGTTAAATTTTTCTGTTTTTAAAATTTCAATGGCTTCTGCGCCATTTTGAGCAAGTGTATAATTTACCTGCCATTGCTTAAAAATATATTGCAGCAATAATTGATTCATCTTATTGTCTTCTGCTGCAAGTATTTTAAACCCGGCAGTAAAATCAATTTCATGTTCTAACATCTCAGGCATATCTGTTGGGGTGTTATTTAAATCATCAGCATATTCTGCAGCAGGTAATTTAACGGGCAGCGAAAAAGTGAATACTGCACCCTTACCCAGTTCACTCTCTACTTTTATAGCGCCGCCCTGCAGGGTAATTAATTTATTTACAATACTTAATCCAAGGCCGGTACCTCCGTATAGTTTTGTAGTTTCACTGTCGGCCTGTTCAAACCTTTCAAAAATTGTAGCCAGTTTTTCTTTAGCAATGCCAATACCCGAATCGGTAACCGAAAAAATAAGCCGGGCATTTTGATTTGTATGTTCCGCTACTTCTATGGCTAAATGAATAAAACCTTTTTCGGTAAACTTAAAAGCATTGGCTATAAGGTTGATAAGAATTTGTTTTAACCTTTCATCATCGCCAATTATTGCTTCGGGTACATCTTTGTTTATGGTGTATTTAAAATCGATGTTTTTATTTTTACGTTCGTTGTAAAACATCATTTCTATATAATAGCACAGCTCATGTAAATTATAAGGTTCGTTTTGAAAGTGCAGCATGCCGGCTTCCATTTTAGAAATATCTAAAATATCATTTACAATATGTAATAAGTTTTCTCCGGATGATTTTATATGACTGACAAATTGAGTTTGATCGTGCTGCAGTAAAGTTTTTTGCAGCAGGTTGGTAAACCCAATGATAGAGTTTACGGGAGTTCTTATTTCATGACTCATATTGGCCAGAAATTGTTCTTTAATATTTGCCGCATTATCTGCATTATGCTTGGCCAGCTCCAGCGCTTTAATTAATTTTTGATTGTGCACCAGGTGCAAAATAATAATGGTACCTAAAATTAAAATGGCTGCAAGTGCCATCATGGTAAAGGCTTTGCTGATGGTTAAGGCCTGGCGGGATACTTCAAAATTCTGGGTAATTTTTTTCTGCAATTCTCTTTCTGCCTGCAGCTGAATATTTATGGCCGCAACATAAATATTATCGTTTAGTACCGAGTTTTCGTTGGAGTACAGTAATGCTTTTGATGTTATTTTATCGTTGCGTTGCTTAAGAATATTGTTAAAGATGGCCACTTTATCATTAATAAGTTTTGTAAGCTGCGATACAGTGTCCTGGTTATTTGCTGCAGCCGTAAGTGATGCAATTAACAATGCGTTTTCGTGCATTTTAGCAATGGCGCCGTTGGTTTCATTTTTATTACCGGGTTTGTCTTTTAGTAACTCTTCTCTAAAACTATTTTCCACAGTATAAATGCTGTTTACAATTTCCTGCAGGGCATTATTTATTTGAAAAGTTTGCCCGGCCAGCTCGTTACCTTTTTGCAGGTTGTGTATGCTGTTGGTAGATTTTTTGTGCAGGTACAATAGAATGCTCATTAATATAACGGCAAATAACGAAACAAATAAAAATGATTGGATGCGCTTTAGCTTTGGTATCATAAACAGGGCATTAAAAAAATCTTATACCAACTTTATTTTTTTTAAAAACTGGGCTTTGTAAGTATCGGCAACAGGTACAGCCGCTCCTCCAATATTAAGTATACCGTCCTCCATCGATTCTATCTTATTTATGGCGACTATATAACTGCGGTGTACCCTGAAGAAAAGCTGTGCGTCTAATTTATCTTCCAGCTGCTTAAGGGTGGAGTGTACAATATGAAACTTTGCATCTACTTTAATTTTCACATAATCTCCCATGGCTTCAATCCATAAAATATCGCCGCAATTAATTTTTTTAATAGCTTTATTTTCTTTAATAAAAATAAAGTTGGTAGCCACATTGCTGATCTCGGTATTACTGCGCTGCATAATTTCTTCGGCACGGGATGTTGCCTGCAGCAATCTTTGTAAATTAACCGGCTTTATTAAATAATCTGCTACACACAATTCAAAAGCTTCGGCAGCATATTTTTTTTGAGAAGAAGTGAAAATAATAATAGGCTTAACTGATAACGATTTTACCAGCTCCAGGCCCGACATGCCAGGCATTTCAATATCAGAAAATAAAACATCTACCTGGTTTTTACTTATAAAATCGTAGGCTTCTACAGCACTGGAACATTCACCAACGATGTTAATAGTTTTTACCTGGCTGGCAAGTTGCTTAAGGGTTAAACTTGCTAAAGGGTTGTCATCTACAATAAGACAGTTCATAGTTTAAGGAATTAGTCAATTAAATTATTAAATAATTCAATGGGGGTAGACAACAAAACTGGAAAATCAACTTTTTATTGCGTTAGCTATTATGCTTTTTAATAAATTATTATAAATAAAATATTTAGTTATCTTAGGCTATGCTAAACCGCATTTTTATACCCGTTTATAAAACCGCACCTTTTGTAAGGTTGCTGTTGCCATTATTGGCGGGTATACTGGTGCAATGGTATTTGCAATTACCTGGTAGCTTAATTATAACGGCCGCTATTAGTTTTGCAATGGCCAATCTTTTGTACTTTCTGTTGACGCTTTCTGTACACTTTAGGTTGCAAGCCCTGCAGGGTTTTCTGGTAAATTTATTATTGTTTACTGCCGGCCTGGCACTTACCTGGCAAAAAAATGTGCGGCATAATAATAATTGGTACGGCAACTATTACAAAGATGGTAATTATATACTGGCACAAATTAATGAACCCATTATAGCTAAAACAAAATCGTATAAAACAGAGGTTTTGGTGCAGTGGGTTATAGATACTGACACTGCCTATACCTGCCAGGGCAAAATGCTGCTCTATTTTTCAAAAGACAGTGCAGCGGAAAAACTCCAGTACGGCGACAGGATTTTGATCAGTAAAAAATTACAGCCCATAAAAAATTCCGGAAACCCCGGTGCATTTAACTACCAGCGTTATGCTGCTTTTCAGCAAACTTTTCATAATGTTTTTTTAAAACAAAAAGATTGGGTGCTGCTGCCGGGCAAAAACGTAAATAATTTTAAAGAATTTATTTTTTCTGCAAGAGAAAATATTTTAGCCATACTTCGTAAAAATATCAATACCGGTAAAGATGAACTGGGTATTGCAGAAGCATTGCTGATAGGGTACACCAATGATCTGGATAAAGATTTGGTACAGGCATACAGCAATACCGGGGTGGTACACATTATTGCAATATCCGGTATGCATTTAGGGTTGATATACGTTATGCTGGTTTGGTTATTTGCCAGGATACCCGTGGTAAGCAAATCAAAATTTTTTCAGGTAGTTTTAATTTTAGGCTGCCTTTGGTTGTTTTCGTTACTTACAGGTGCAGCAGCTTCTGTGCTGCGGTCTGCAGTTATGTTTACCTTTATTACTATCGGCAATAACCTTACAAAAAAATCTTCAGTTTATAATTCGCTTGCAGCATCTGCATTTGTAATGCTCTGTTATAATCCTTATTTTTTATGGGATGTGGGTTTTCAATTATCATATTTAGCGGTTGTAGGTATTATTGTTTTTCAAAAACCAGTGTATAATCTTTTCTATATAAAAAATAAATGGGCAGATAAAGTTTGGAAGCTGATGGCCATTTCTATTGCGGCACAAATACTTACTTTTCCCATTTGTATTTATTATTTTCACCAGTTTCCCAATTTATTTTTAGTAACCAATATTATTGCAGTACCGCTGTCGGGTATTATTTTATATGCCGAAATATTTTTAGTGGCTTTTTCGTGGATACCTTTTGTGGCGGAATATCTTGGAAAATTAACCGGGGCTTTAGTTTGGTTGATGAATAAAATTATTTTGTGGGTCAATAGTTTTTCATTTGCCGTGTGGGATAAAATACCTGCAACTGTTTTATCTACCTGGTTATTGTATGCCGTAGTAATTGCGTTAAGTGCATGGCTTATACATAAAAATAAAAAATTACTGCGGTTATCATTAATTTTTTTACTGGCATTTGTAATAGTGCATGCCTATGCCAACTGGCAAATAAAAAATCAAAAAAAGATAATTGTTTATAATGTGCCGCAGCACCAGGCCATTGATTTGGTAAACGCCAGCAATTATAAATTTATTGGCGACAGTGTTTTACTGCAGGATGGTATGCTGCAAAATTTTCATCTTAAACCCGGCAGAATTGCTTTGCAATTAAATAATAAAACAACTGCAGTAAACAACTGTTTGCAATACCCCCCTTTTTATCAATTTGTAAATAAAAAGATTTTGATTATTGATAAACCGGTTGTTTTTGATGGGGTGCAGCAAAAAATTGATGTTGATATCATCATCATCTCTAAAAACCCAAAGCTTTACATACCGCAACTGGCGGGGGTTTTCAATTGCAGCCAGTATGTGGCAGATGCATCTAACAGTTTGTGGAAAATTGAAACATGGAAAAAAGATTGCGAACAATTACATTTGCAACTCCATTCAGTTCCCGAAAAAGGAGCATTCATTTTGGATTTATAGGCGTTGGTTCATAGTTCATAGTCAATAATATATAGCAAAGAACCTTCTGATAATTTTTAAAAATTATGGCATTTAGATTTGAGGGATTAAGGGTATGGCAAGAAGCTTTAAGGCTTTGCAATGAAATTGATTTACTTACAAATTCATTCCCAAAACATGAATTATACAGTTTGTCTTCGCAAATAAAAAGAGCGGCTGATTCTGTAGTTTTAAATATAGCAGAGGGTAGCACAGGACAATCAATTCCAGAATACAAAAGATTTTTTAGAATAGGACTTCGATCCGCAATTGAAGTGGTTGCCTGTTTATTTATAGCAAATACAAGAAATTATATTAACCAAGAAGTATTTCAAAAACATTATTTGGAATATGAAATACTTTGTAAAATGACTACAACGCTTATTAATTCAATGAGTGCCTCCAAACCATGAGCCATTAACTATTAACCATGAACCAAAATAAAAAAATTCAGTCGGCATTAATTTCCGTTTTTTATAAAGATGGATTGGAAAATATTATTAACCAGCTGCATGCCCTTGGTGCAACTATTTACAGCACCGGCGGCACACAAAAATTTATCGAAGATTTAAAAGTACCCTGTGTTGCTGTGGAATCATTAACCACCTATCCTTCAATTTTGGGCGGTCGTGTTAAAACATTGCATCCTTCATTATTTGGTGGTATTTTGGGCAAACGGGATGATGCACAGCATGTGGCTGAAATGAAACAATATAATATTCCGGTAATTGATTTAGTGATTGTAGACCTGTATCCTTTTGAAGAAACTGTTGCCAGTACTACCGATGAAAATTTAATTATTGAAAAAATTGATATTGGCGGCCCCAGCATGATACGTGGTGCTGCAAAAAACCATAAAGATGTAGTGGTAGTTGCTGCAAAAAAAGATTATCATTTGCTGGAAGAAATTTTAAAAGAACAAAAAGGAGAAACTACTTTAGAGCAGCGCCGCATGTTTGCCATAAAGGCATTTGATGTTTGTACCGGGTACGACATGGCCATCTCTAATTATTTTAATAAAACTGAGTTTATTAATCCGTTCAACAAAACAACTTCGGTTTTGCGTTATGGCGAAAATCCGCACCAGCAGGGAATATTTTATGGCAACCAGCAAGAAATTTTTGATAAACTGCACGGCAAAGAATTATCGTACAATAACCTGGTAGATGTGGATGCAGCAATACAATTGATTAATGAATTTAACAGCGCTTCAAATTTACAGGGTTCAAAAGTTTCTTCTTCAACAGCGGATTCAGGCGAGGCTGTTTTTGCAATTATAAAACATACAAATGTTTGTGGTGTTGCAATAAGAAGCACCGTTAAAGATGCATGGTACACTGCATTAGCCGGAGATACTGAAAGTGCATTTGGTGGTGTGCTGGTTTGTAATGGCACTATCGATAAAGCTACGGCCGTGGCCATTAACGAAATATTTTTTGAAGTATTAATTGCACCTGCTTATGATGGAGATGCATTGGATATATTAAAAACTAAAAAGAACAGGATACTGCTGCAGCTAGCGCCAAATGGTGCAGTGGCAACCGCACAATTCAAATCTGTTTTAAATGGTATACTCACACAACAAAATGATGTAGGAAATTATATCGAGTGGAAAGAAGCCGGGGGAAGAATAACAACTGCAACAGAAAAAGCAGATTTAAGTTTTGCCAATATTATTGGCAAGCATTTAAAAAGTAATGCCATTGCTTTAGTAAAAAATAAACAATTGATTGGTAAAGGTTGCGGACAAACTTCACGTATAGATTCATTACGGCAATCAATTGAAAAAGCAAAGCAATTTAATTTTGATTTGAATGGTGCAGTGTTAGCCAGCGATGCATTTTTTCCTTTTGATGATTGTGTAAAAATTGCACATGCAGCAGGTATTACTTCGTTTATTCAACCCGGTGGCTCAATACGTGATAATGATTCTATTGAATATTGTAAACAAAATAATTTGGCCATGGTAATTACCGGCCTTCGGCATTTTAAACATTAAACCTTCTAACTTCTGCGCCTGCTTGCGAAGAATATCTAAATGCTAGCATCAAAAACATCCCGACAAAAAGCGTTACTTGCCTTAGCATGGGTATGTTTTTTTTGGGGTACTACATGGATAGCTTCTAAAGTCGGGGTAAGCAATATGCCTGCCATACAACTTTGTGCCATCAGGCAATTATTAGGCGGCAGTGTGTATCTTTTATATTTTATTATCACAAAACACCCATGGCCAAAAGGAAAACAGTGGGGCGTTATACTGGTTTTAAGTTTTTTAAATTTTATGCTCAGTAATGGATTAAGCACCTGGGGCGTACAATATATTTCCAGCGGGTTAGGTGCAATCATTGGTGCAATATTTCCGCTGTGGATTGTAATAATTACTTTATTTGGCGGAGGCAGGCTGCCACAAAAAGCACTGCTGGGCATGGTAATGGGTTTTGGTGGCGTTTGCATTATTTTTTACGATCACCTGAGAGATTTTTTAAACGCCGATTTTAGTTTTGGCATTATACTTTCTGTAATTGCAACAATTTCCTGGGCATTCGGCACCTTGTATACCAAAAAACATGCAGCCAATTTTAATCCTTATTTTAGTTTAGGTTTACAAATGATCATCAGCAGTGTGGCATTGTATACGGTTTCCTATACAACTGGTAACACAGTTAGCATTGCTGCAATACCGGCTAATGCGTGGTGGGCAATTTTGTATTTGGTGGTTATTGGATCCGTATTAACTTTTATTGCTTTTATTTATAGCCTGCAGCGTTTGCCTACATCATTGGCGTCGTTGTATGCTTATACCAATCCTATTGTTGCCGTGTTGTTAGGCGTAATAATTTTTAATGAAAAATTAAATATTTATGTAGCGGTTGGCGGTGCAGTAACCATTGCCGGAGTGTATTTAGTAAATGATAGTTTTAGGAAAAAGATATAGTTTTTTAATACCAGCCTTAATTTTTCATGGCATCATCCTTGCGTCGCAATCCTTTCAACGGCATACCATTGGGGATCTATAATCACATTATTACAAAAAATAAATAACTCAGGCAAGTTTTAAACTTTCGTTTCGCTTTTTTGTTTTCCGCTAAACACTTTATCTTACTTACTTGAACCAGCACTACACATATTTTATAATTTTAGCCGCAGCTTTTACAGGGCCGTTTGCATTAAGCTTCGATAAAAAAGTAGCGTTTTATAAAAAATGGAAATATCTTTTTCCGGCAATGCTGCTGCCTGCATTATTTTATATAGTGTGGGATTTTTATTTTACCGCCATAGGTGTTTGGCATTTTAATGAAAAATATATTACCGGGTTTAAAATTTATAATCTTCCGGTAGAAGAAGTGCTTTTCTTTTTTGTAGTGCCCTACTGTTGCGTATTTATTTATGAATGTATACGCTGTTATTTTCCCCGGTTGAAAAATAAAAAACAGGCAGATATAATTTTAAAATCTACGGCGCTGCTTTTATTTATTACCGGCCTGTTTTTTTACCTAAAATATTATACCAGCTTTACTTTTATTTTTACCGCTGTTTTTATTGCGGTACTGTACTGGCGCCGCCACTACTTTAAAACCTTTGATGCCACTTCTTTTTTAGTTTCTTATAGCATTGTGTTAATTCCTTTTTTGCTTGTAAATGGATTTTTAACGGCAATACCTGTAGTGCTGTATAATGATGCTGAAAATTTAGGCATACGAATTTATACTATTCCTTTTGAGGACGCATTTTACGGCATGCTGCTGATACTGATGACGATTGTAATTTATGAAAAGCTAAGGGAGCACAAAAATTAATATCCTGCCGCCGCTTCATCTAAAAACCAAAAGGTGTTTTCACTTGCGTTAACCATTGCGGCAGGTAATGCGGCACCGCTTTTTGAAAATATTTTTTTTACAATAGCTGCTTTATTTTTACCACTCACTAAAAAAGCTATATTTTTTGCCCGGTTAATAAAGGGCAGTGTAAAACTTATACGCTCCATTTTTTTTTCTGCAACCCAAACATTTTTCACCCAGCTTCTTTTGTCGCTTATTAATTCACTTTTGGGAAAGATGGAAGCAGTGTGTCCCTCTTCACCAATACCTAAAAGGATCAAATCAAAAGAATGTTTGTTGCTGATATGTTTTTTTAAAACTTGCTGATATAACGCTGCCGATTGTGCAGGCGTAACTTTTAAAGTTTGCACAGCCGCTATATTGTTTTTAGCAACAGGCACATGTTGCAATAATGTTTCATTAGCCATTTTAAAATTACTTTCTTCGCTGGTTGGTGCAACAAAACGTTCATCGCCAAATGCTATAATTATTTTTTTCCAGGGAATATTATTTTTATACGGCGCCTGCGCCAGTAATTGAAATAATAATTTTGGTGTACTGCCGCCGGATAAGGCTATGGTAAAAAACCCTTTTTGTGCTACGGCCTTATTACTTTCTGTTACAATTAAATTAGCCGCTGCATGGCTTAATTGTAAAGCATCGGCCCAAATGGTTTTAATAAGTTTTGCTGACATTTTTAAAAATCAATTTTTTGGTTTAGGTAACACTACCCATTTTTTTGCGTAGGGTTTTAATAGCGTTGTTGCTGCTGTTGGCCCCCAGGTACCGGCCGCATATTTCAATAAACCTTTTTTAGGATTTTTTTTCCATGCATTAATGATGGGCATTACCACTTTCCAGGCGGCTTCTACCTGGTCACTTCTCATAAATAAAGTAGCGTCGCCATCTAAAATATCAAGCAACAAAGTTTCATACGCTTCCGGCGTTGCTTCTGTATAAGATTCTTTATAAGTAAAATCCATTTCTACAGGTTTTAATTTCATTTCTACGCCGGGTATTTTACTTTCAAACAATAAACTTATTTCCTGTTCGGGCTGTATGGTTATTAAAAGCCGGTTGGGCACCAGGTCGTCATTAAAAATTTTATACGGCGAATCTTTAAATTGTATCATAATTACCGAAGCCTGTTTGGGTAAAGCTTTTGCAGTAGCTAAAAAAAACGGAACGCCTTTCCATCTTTGGTTATTAATAAAAAGCTTTGCTGCTATAAAAGTTTCGGTTGCCGATGTGGGTGGAATATTTTCTTCTTCCAGGTAGCCCTGTTGCGGCTTATCGTTTATAGTGCCTTTGGTATATTGTGCCCTTACTACATTTTTAAAAACATCATTATGGGTAAATGGTTTTACTTTTTGTAAAAGCGCCGCTTTAGCATTACGTATATTTTCTGCATCATATTTTCCCGGGCATTCCATTGCTATAACACACAACAATTGCAATAAATGATTTTGAACCATATCTTTTAAAGCGCCACTGCCATCGTAATAACCACCACGCTTGCCCACACTTACCTGTTCGGAAAGTGATATTTGCACATGATCAATATATTTATTATTCCAAACTGGCGAAAATATGGTGTTGGCAAAACGAAAGGCCATAATGTTTTGTACCGTTTCTTTACCCAGGTAATGATCTATTCTGAAAATTTGTTTTTCTAAAAATCTTTTTTGTAAAAAATGATTTAATTTTTTTGCCGTTGCAAGATCGGTACCAAAGGGTTTTTCTACCACTATCCTGTCGGCGGCAGATTGGGTGCAAAGTTTCGTTTTATATAATCCTTCAGCAACGGCTTCTATAAATTGGGGCGCAATAGCAAAGTAAAAAGTACGCTGGCAACGCTGTTTATTTTTTTTATCAAAGCCATCCAGGTCTTTTTTTAAAATAGCATAAGTGCTGTCATCTAAAAAATTACCCTGCTGATAAAAAATATTATTACTAAAAATTTTCCAGTTATTTTCATCCGGTTTTCCGGTTCTGGAAAATTCGTTAATACCATCAAACAAATCTTTTTTGTATTGTTCGTTTTTATCTTCGTTACGGCCCAGTAAAAAAATACAAAATTTTGGGGGAAGATTTTTACTGATAAACAGATTGTAAAAAGCCGGAATTAATTTGCGTTTGGTAAGGTCGCCGGTGCCCCCAAAAATTACAATTGCTGCAGGCGGTTGAATTTTATTTTTTTTTGCCATAGTGTTTAATCATTTTTTATCAGTTCCATTGGGTATGAAAACTTCCGCCCTGGTCCAGTCTTTCATAAGTGTGTGCGCCAAAATAATCTCTTTGCGCCTGTATAAGGTTGCTGGCCAACCGGCCACTGCTAAACATATCAAAATAGTTTAGGGCACTGCTTAAAGCCGGCGCCGGCGTTTTATTATCCATTGCGTTTTTTAAAACGGCCGTGGTGGCGTTTCGGTTTTGTAACAATAAATTATAAAAAGTTGCATCCAGCAATAAATTTTTCAGCAGGTTATTTTTTAAATAAGCTTTTCTGATATCGTTTAACAATAGTGAACGTATAATGCAGCCGCCTTTCCATATCCGTGCTGTTTCTGCCAGGTTAATTTGGTATTTAAACGCCAGTGAAGCTTCCTGTAAAAGATGCATACCCTGTACATAACTGATGGCAATACCAAAATACAAAGCATCGTGTACCGTATTGATAAAGGCTTCTTTATCTGGTGTGTTAACTGCTGCAACCGCAGGGGTAAAGCTATCGATGGTTTCTCTTTCCTGTTTAAAAATAGAAATATCTCTTGCTGCAACCGCTTCATCAATAGTGGGTATGGGAATATGTAATGCCATAGCACTTTCGCTGGTCCACATGCCGGTGCCTTTTTGTGCCGCTTTATCAAGTATGCTGTCTATTAAATTTTTATTATTATCAAGCTCATCTTTTTGTAAAAAAATTTTTGCAGTTATTTCAATTAAAAAAGATTGTAAAACGCCCTGGTTCCATTTTAAAAAAGTATGATGCAATTCTTGATTGGTTAAACCTGCCACATTTTTTAAAAGGGCATAGGCTTCGCTTATTAATTGCATAATAGCATACTCAATACCGTTATGTACCATTTTGGTATAGTGGCCGGCGCTGCCATTACCCATAAAAGTAACGCAGGCACCTTCATCAGTTTGGGCAGCAATTTTTTCTACAATACTTTTTATTGCTGCATAACCGGCTGCTGTGCCGCCGGGCATCATACTTGGCCCAAACCTTGCACCATCTTCGCCACCGCTAATGCCCATGCCGGTAAATTGAATGCCGGTACTTGCAAGCTTTGCAAGTCTTGCATCTGTATCCCGAAAATGAGAGTTGCCCCCATCAATTAATATGTCGCCGGGTTGTAATAGTGGTATTACTTCATCAATAACGGCATCAACAATTTTGCCGGCGGGCACCAGCATCATTATACATCGTGGAATGGTTAAGGTGTTTACAAAATCCTGCATGGTAGCAGCGGCCTGCACTGTTTTATCTTTTCCTTCGGCCAGTAATCTTTTTTGCTGATCCACATTTCTGTCGTAACCACAAACCTCAAATCCATTATCAGCCATATTTAATACCAGGTTTCTGCCCATTGTACCTAATCCAATCATTCCAAATTGTGCTTTTTGCATAAAGTTTTTTTAATAATCTTATTAAAATTAATGCATTAAGAAGTAAGAAGAACGTATGTTTTTTATAAAAAATTTGATTTGTAGATTTACAAAAAAATACATGTTATGGAATTTGGAATGGTGCCTCAGCAATCGTTAAACGATATTGATTTTTTGTTGCGGCCCGAACCTGCATTTAATGCCGCTGTTTTACCGGGCAGGCAACTGAAACAACCGAAAATTTATACCGGTTGCAATATGTGGGGCAAAAAAGAATGGGCAGGAAAAATATATCCTGCCACAGCAAAAGAAAAAGATTTTTTGGAGTACTATGCCAAACAATATAATGCCGTGGAATTAAATGCCACACAATATAAAATGTACCCTCCGCAAACCCTGGCAAAATGGAAAGATAAAGTGGGGCCAAAGGATTTTAAATTTTGTGCAAAAATGTTTAATGGCATTACGCACCAGGGAAATTTAAATGATAAAGCTGTATTAACAACTGCATTTTTACAAAGCCTGCAGGTTTTTGAAGATAGGCTTGGGCCGGTGTTAATACAGTTAAGTGATGCTTTTTCGCCAAAAAGAAAACTGGAGCTTTTTGATTTTTTATCCGGCCTGCCCGGGGAGCTGCAATTTTTTTTAGAGCTGAGGCACCCGGCCTGGTTTACCGATGATGCTGTGATGGAAGAGTTATTTATTTTTTTAAAACAAAATAACATTGGCGCAGTAATTACTGATACCGCCGGCAGAAGAGATTGTGCACACCTGCATCTTACTTTGCCTAAAACTTTTATACGGTTTGTGGGTAACAGTTTACATGAAACTGATTTTACCAGGTGTATGGCGTGGATACAACGCATACAATATTGGGTAACTAACGGGCCGGAAGAGTTGTATTTTTTTATGAGTATGCCGGATGAAACGGTTACGCCGGAATTAACCGTTTATTTTATCCATGCATTAAATACAGCACTGGATTTGCAATTAAAAGTACCGGCAATAATTACACAAAAAAGTTCTCAGGTAAAATTATTTTAATTAAAAATTAAGGCAGCATTTTAAAATATTAATTCCAATTCTTTTAAATGGTAAATGGTATAAGTGGGCCTTACATGAGCTGTACCGTTAATATGGTTTACATAAACCGAATCCATACCGGCATTTATAGCACCCTGAATATCTGCGTCTAAATTATCGCCTATCATAATGCTTTCATTTAAAAGTGCACTCGCTTTATCCATGGCGTAATCAAATATTTCTTTTTTAGGTTTAAGGCTGTTGCTGGCTTCGCTGGTAATCACATGTGTAAAATATTTGCCCAGCCCGCTGTTATTTAATTTGCTCCATTGTGTTTTTTCAAAACCATTGGTAATTAAATGCAACGTATATTTTTTGTTCATTAAATAATCTAACAGCTCGGTAGTGTGCGGAAATAATATTGTTTTGGTAGGTAAAATTTCTAAAAATTTTCCGCTCAGGTCTTTCGATAATTTTTCATCACCAATTTTAAAATCGAGTAACGTGCGCCACATTCTTTTCCATTTTAAATCTTCTGCCGATATTAAACCATGATGATATTTATCCCATAAAATTCCATTATGGTACAAATACCTGGTATAAAAATCATCAAAGTTGGGAGTTACTTTTTCTGTTAGTTGAAATAAGGCATACAGATCGGTAAGCGAAGCTTTTGCATTGGCATCAAAATCCCAAAGGGTGTGATCAAGATCAAAAAACAAGTGTTTATATTTCATTATTTATTGTAACAGTTTGCAGGTTTAAAAGTTGTATAAACCGGGGCACAAAGTAACAGTAAAATTTTTAAACCTGCAGCTAACCACTTTTAAGGCTGCTGATGACGGCTTCTTTTCTTCTACGGGAAATTTCAACTTTCGACTGGTCGGCCATGGTTAACATTCCATCGGCGGTGTAGTTGGTAACATGGATTTTATTTACCAAATGCGATTTATGCACTCTTATAAAACCATGAGAAAGCAAAATGTCTTCATAATCTTTAAGGGTACGTGAGGTTACCAAAGTTTTTTTATCTGCAAAATAAAATTTGGTGTAATTGCTTTCTCCTTCCAGGCGAATAATTTCGTGGGGTCTGCAAAAAATAGTTTCCTTACTGGTGGGCAATGCCATCCGAAAATCTTTTTTATCGGTGGCCGATATATTATGCAGCAAATTGTTGTACAAAGCATCGTGGTGCAGTTGTAAAGTTTCTTTAATAATAAATTTATCTGCAGCAGCTCTTAACTCATCTGCATCAATTGGTTTTAATAAATAATCGAGGGCACTAAAGCGGATGGCTTCAATGGCATACTCGTCGTGTGCGGTGGTAAAAATGATATTAAAATTTATCAGCGGTATTTTTTTTAATAATTCAAAACCCGTCATCAACGGCATTTGTATATCTAAAAAAAGTAATTGCGGTTGAAAGTTTTTTATAAATTCAATGCCTTCCTGTGCATCATTGGTTGTTTTTAATGCAGTAATTTCTGGTACATAACGTTGCAGCATTAACCGCAGGGTGTTAACTGCAGCGGGTTCATCATCTATAATTACAGCTTTTATCACAACCCTAATTTAAACAATAAATTTTATTTGTATTGCACAAGTTAAAAATACTGGCCAATATAGAGCGTAAGTAAAATAGTGGTGCCCTGCGCCGTGCCGTCAGTTGCAGTATTATCTTTTATGGTGGCCGTAAAAGTTTGCTGGTATTGTTGTTGCAAAATTTGTAACCGTTCGTAAATAAGTTTCAGGCCCCTGGAGGTATGGCCCGAAGCATTACCCGATTGGGCTTTTAGTACAGCGGCGGCGGCCCTGCCAATACCATTATCTGTGATGGCGCATTGCAAATAATTATATCCCGGCAAAGTAAAACTTACTGTTAATTGCTTTTGCCCCTGTTTTTGCATTAACCCATGCCATATGGCATTTTCTATAAAAGGTTGCAATATCATGGGCGGAATTTTTATTTCGCTGCTGTCAATAGCCTCAGCAACATTTATTTTATAACCAAAATCTTCACTAAAGCGTAATTGTTCCAGCTCTAAATAAAGCCGCAGCATTTCAATTTCTTTATCCAATGTTATAAAATTTTGATCGGAGTTATTTAAAACCTCTCTTTGTAAACGGCTGAACTTGGATAAATATTTATTGGCCTGGTCTACATCGCCGGTAAGTATATACTGCTGTACACTGTTGAGTGCATTAAAAATAAAATGCGGATTCATTTGTGCCCTTAGTGCAGTTAGTTGAGAGGTGGCCAGGTCTTTGTTTAATTTTAATACTTCTATTTCCTTTTCACGGGTTTGCTGTTCGGCATTTATTTTATCAATTTTATCGGCACAAAGCGATGCAATAGTGGTTAAAATTTGTAAGTGCCGCTGGGTAAAAAAATTCTTTTTAGAATGTTCGGTATTAATAACGCCTATGGTTTCGTTATTGTGAATAATGGGTACACTCAGTTCGCTGAACATAATTTTTTCATCTGCAGAAAAATATCGCTGGTCTTTTGAGGTATCATTTACAAGTATACTCTGGCTGGTTTGGGCAGCTGTGCCAACAATCCCTTTTTCTTTTGGTACATGGTACACATTTTTATTTTTTTCAACCTGCATATCGCCTTTTAAGCCATAGCCCGCTCTTTGCAGCAGCAGGGTTTTATCCTTATCCCATAAATAAATCATACACTCCTCAAAACCTAATTTGCCAATCAGATTTTTAGAAACATCCCAAAGCATTTCATCTATAGAATACTGGGCAGAAATGGATGTAGCAAAATAATTGATTACCTGTTCAATTTCCAGCTGGTATTGAAAATTAATGGCTTTAAGTTTTAGTACTTCTATCTCTTTTTCTTTTGCTACCTCCTCTGCTTTTATTACAACAATGCGGTTGGCAACAAGCGATGCGATGGTAGTAAGTATTTGCAAATGCCTTTCTGTATAAAATTTTTTTTGAGGATGCTCACTGTCTATTACGCCCAAAACTTTACCATCGATGCTGATAGGAACAGCTACTTCTGAAAAACGCCTTACATCATCAACAATATACCGTTTGTCTTTTGTGGTGTCATTAATAATTTCTGCCCTGTTATTCAGTGCAACACTGCCTACAATACCTTTTGCAAAAGGTATTTGGATGGGGTTGATTATTTTTTTTTCTTCGGTTGTTTTTGGCCCCCAGGCCGCTTTTTGCACCAGCATTTTCCGTTCATCATCGGCCAGGTAAATAACACAATCCTGAAATCCTAATTTGCTGATGCAATTTTTGGTAACATCCCACAGCATATCATCAACCGTGGTTTGCCCCGAAATTGCTGTAGCAAAATAATTGATCACCTGTTCAATTTCTAACTGGTATTGATAATTTACTGCCTTTAATTTTTCAATTGCAGTTTTTTCAGCTTCTCTTTTTTTAATTAATATTTCTCTTCTTTTTATAAAATAATAAACCGCTGCCAGCGCTGCTGTAACCAACAACAGCAAAAACCACCAGCGCTGCCAAAAAGGTGCTTCAATTATTATTTGCAGGCTTCTTATATTTTTACTCCAATTACCATCCTGGTCTCTTACTTTTACATTAAAAGTGTAGGTGCCGGGTTGCATGTTGGTGTAAGTGGCATAATTTCTATTGCCCGCCATTATCCATTCTTTATCTTCTCCTTCTAGCTGGTAAGTGTATGCTGCATCTTCTGTATAAAAAAGATTAGGGCTTGTAAATGAAAAAGAAAAAGAATGATTTGTATGGTACAGTTTTAATTTTTCTAAAGCATTTAATTCAAGCCCGGATGAAGGATCTTTATCAAAAATTTTAAAACCGGTAAGCCATACTTCGGGTTCGGTTTTTTGGGTGAGCAACGCATCGGGGTTAAAATAAAAAAACTTTTCTACTGCGCCGTGGTATATGTTTCCGTCAGTACCCATTTGCATGGGCGACATTAATGTTTTTGCCGGCAACCCATTTTTGTAAGTGAAATTTTTAAAAGTTTCAGTAGCAGTATTGTAACAGCTGATACCATTGCGGCAGGTAATCCATAATAAACCGTGTTTATCTTTTGCCATGCTGTAAATATTATTATGCAGCAGCCCGTGTTTTTCGGTTATTCTTTTTGCAGCAGCTAAAGTTTTTTCCCCAGCTTTTATTTTATATAAACCATCGTTAGTGCCAATAAAAATATTCCCATCATTATCCTGTGCAGTTGAATACCAAAAAGCTTTTGCTATACTGTTGTTTTTTGCAGGCTGATCAATAAAATTATAAAACTCTTTTGTACCAGGTTGAAAAACACTTATCCCTTTTATAGTTGATATCCAGATATTACCGGCTTTATCTTCAAAAAATTTTTCTGCAAAAATGCTGTCAGTTAAAATACTTTTTTCATTACTGTTGTTGTGTAAATAATTTTGTACTTCATTTCTTTTTTCGTTTACAATAACTAACCCGTTGCCACCAGTGCCAATGTATAAATTATGCAGTTTATCTTCATAAATACAAAATATTTTTTTTGCTGATATGGTTGATAGTGCAGCATACTTTTCGCCAGCCGGAATTATCATTTGCTTTTGAGCATCAAAAATTAATATACCGTTTTGCTGAGAGGCTAACCATATTGTACCATCGTAATCCTGCAAAATAAAAGTAATAATGAGCGTTTTTGCGGCAGGTATATTTTTTATAAAGGGAAAAGATTTTGTGCTGCCGGTTACTGTATTATAAACATAAAGCCCGTCGCCAAAAAAACTACCTACATAAACTGTATTTTTTTCGGGTACTGCCAAAAGCGACCGGGCATATACACTGCCGGGCACTTTATTATGCTGCGATGCAACAGGTACCGATATAAACCTGCCCGCTGCGGCAATATTGCTTACCCATATGCCTTTACTTTGGGTAGCAAAAACAATATTATTTTTATTGCTGCTAAAAACCGTGGCGTGAAAACGGAAGATATCCGACTCGGGAAAATGGGTTTGATTAAGGGAGTAAAATTTTTTTTGTGGTATATTAAATAAGGCCAGGCCGCTATCCTGCGTGGCAATTAAAACATTATCGTTATCATAATTATGCAGTGCATCAATATTGTTGGATGTATAAGCCTTGCCATTTTTTTTAGAGAAGGCCATTGCCGAAATTTTTTTAGCTGCTGCAGCATATTCAATAAGTCCTGCGTTTTTTGTGGCGCTGTAAACATTGCCGTTTGCTGCCGGTCTTAATGTTTTTAAAGCATAATTTAATTCATCAACCGAGTATGGGTAGTCATGAATTTTTGAAAGTATGGTGCCAGTAAATTTGTATAAACCATCCGAGCAAAGCATCCAAAGCGAAGTATTATCTTTTGCATCCGCAATACATTTAACTACGGTAATGTTATTTTTTTTAAAGGTTGCTGTAACGGGTAAGGGCGTTAATTCTTTTTTTGCAGTATCATATTCATACACTGATTTATTTGCTGTAACTACCAATTGGTTATTATAATCCTGTATATCATCTATAAAAAAATTTATTGAGTTTTTTATGCTTGTAAATTTATTGGTACTGTAGTTATAATAATGCAATCCTTTGTCGGCGGTGCCAATCCAGATATTGCCTTTGGTATCTTCATGTAAAGCAGAAATGCTGCCCGATGGTATGGATTTACTGCTGCTGTCTGGTGTAAAGCGTATATAATTACTGCCATCAAATCTTATTAACCCCTGGTTACAGCCAAACCATAAAAAGTTTTTACTGTCGGGTAATATTGTTTTGATATCGTTGTAATTGCGGCTGCCATTAAGGGCAATAAATTTGGGTTGCGGTGTTTGGCTTTGCGCTGCAGTAACTAAAAATGAAAAAACTACGCAGCAATAACTGCGTAGCATAAATATAATGACCCGATTTTTTTTCAGGTATTTCATTATTAATTTTTGCCGGTAAATAAAAGTTTTTTTAAGGATAATAAAAATACAAAAATTACAATAGTTTTAATTTAGTAATTAGGCTGTAATTTATTAATTACCTATAGCCACACAGTTCCAGGTAATACTGTAATTTACTGAGTTAGGGCTGGTGTTAAGCAACCTTGCTTTGCAGGTGGTGGTGCCACTTGTGGTACTGCAACCATATAATTTCAATTCTACTCTGTGCAACTCACCTACTGTGCCTCCAGAAACATCTTCATCACCCACAAATACCCTGGGAGTGCCGGTAAAACCACCGTTAAAAATAATGCTTCCTTCCGCTGAAAGCTGGTGACCACCAAGTACCGCAAAAAAAGTGGCAGTGGTAAAAGGATGTATTTTTAAATTGGTAGCACTGGTTGAATTATATGCAACACCTTTACCATTGTTTACAGTTACTGTGCCATCTACAGCTACGTTGCCATTTGCGTTTAAGGTACCATCTACTGTAAGTGCTGCTCTAATGCGAGACGGAAGGGCACTTCCTACATCCAATAAGTAAGTTGAATTAGGTAAAGCACCCACACCTAAACCATAAAACATATAATTATAGCCCAATTGGTTATCAAAACCATAATCGGGGGTAGAAGTACCAATGCCCAAATTGCCAGAAAAATAAGAATTACCATTTACATGTAATGCTTGTAAAGGGTTAATGGTACCTATACCTACTTGCCCTGTACTATCTATTGTCATGCGTCTTATATTATTGGTAAAAAACCCAAGACCATTTCTGCCAGAAGAACCGTTGAGAAAACTGCGTACAATGCCTGCTTTACCATCGTTACCAAAAATTAATGCGCTTTTTGTAAGGAAGCCATCATTAGCATTGGCCTGATCAATCATAATGCTGCTGTCAACTGCCAGCCTTGCATTGGGTGTGGTGGTACCAATGCCCACTCGCTGTGCATTAATAAATTGATGTGCTGTGATAAGCAGCAATATTGCAAAAAAAATTTTTTTCATAAACGATCATTTTATTTTAAGATTTGTAACGTAATTTTTTATTTTATTTAGCCGATCTGCATTGCCATTTTGTAGCCGATTGCGGGTTGCTGTGCTTGGTTAGTGTTGCCTGTGTTGGAGAATAATTAAACCCCGGTGGCGAAGTAGAAATATAGTAACCAGGTTTATCCACACTTTCTATGGCCACTGTTCTTACATTATTTACTCTCGGCATTTCATGTATAAAAAATTTATAGCCATCGCCACCGGGATCAACAGTTTCGCTGCTGCTCCTTGTGGCCCTCATATGTACTTCCTGCCCGTTGCTGCTAAGGCCTGCAAACAGCCAGATCCTCCGCTCTCTTTCAACCTGGATTGTGTAACAAAGTTTGTTTGTGTATTCAGTTCTGGATTCCGCTACGTTAAATTCGCAGAACCGCTCAAGGGTTAACTGACTAAAAGGGTAAGACTTTAATATCTCTGAACGTCGCACATTACTACTGAATCCCTCCAGGTGAAAATATTTATCTGCTGAAGCATCAACCGTAAAAATCCATTGGTGCGGATAGGGTACTTCCAGTAATGCATTATCCGTTTTGTTTTTTTTACAGGAAACAAAAACAAATAACAGTAATGAAATTGTTGCTATTCTTTTCATGATAATTAATTTTATAAGCTATGCTAAATAATAAAACACAGAGTTACAATTATACACGTGCTAACAGTAAACCGCTTATCCAACGGTAAAATGGATTTATTCAGTGGCAACTTTTGGTTTAGATTTGCAATGAAATTTTTTTTTATGAATGTAATTATCACCGGTGCCTCCAGGGGAATTGGTAAAGCCATAGCAACAATTTTTGCAGCCAACGGGCATCATTTATTTTTAAGCAGCCGAAATGAAGTGGCGTTGTATAATACTATGCAGCAACTGCAAACGCAGTTTCCTGCAATAACTGTAAAAGCCAAAGCATTTGATTTAAGCAAGCAGGCAAAAGATTTTGGACACTGGATTTTACAAATGAAAATTGATGTGGATGTATTAGTAAATAATGCCGGCATGTTTGAGCCGGGCAGTGTACACAACGAGCCCGAGGGCGTGCTGGAAAACCAAATTGAAACTAATGTATACAGTGCTTACCATCTTACCAGAACTTTATTGCCGGGTATGATGCAATTAAAACGGGCACATATTTTCAACATCTGTTCTATCGCATCTTTACAGGCTTATAAAAACGGTGGTGCCTACAGCATTAGCAAATTTGCAATGGATGGCTTTAGTAAAAATTTAAGGGAAGAATTAAAAGCATCCGGCATAAAGGTTACTGCAATATATCCAGGTGCAGTACTTACAGATGCCTGGGGAAATTTTGATAACACCGCTAACCGTATTATGGAAGCAGCCGACGTTGCAAAAATGTTATACACCTGCACGCAGTTAAGTGCCGGTGCCTGCGTAGAAGAAATTGTAATGAGGCCGCAATTGGGAGATTTGTAAAAGCCATGGCAAAATTTTATTTAACAATTTCCTTATATGCATCCGGTTTTATTAACAGTTTTTTAAACCCTTTTCCTGTAATTCTTACGGCGGCTTGCTGGTATAAAAGCTAAATTTGCCCTGTTATTTATGCAAGTATATTTACAAAAAATATTTTTATTGCTGCTCACTGTTGCTGTCTCATTTGCTGTGGCACAAACAAAGTTTACTGCCCGGGTATCAGCAACTCAAATAAGTAAAAACGAATTTTTACAATTAAGGTTAACAGTAGAAAATGCGAAAGAGGTACAACGCATAACACCTGCTGCTTTTAAAAATTTTATTGTAGTGAGTGGTCCCAACCAGGAGAGTGGAATGAGCATGGTAAACGGAGATGTAACACAATACATTGCCCTTAGCTATGTATTAAAACCAATGGCGCCTGGCAATTACACCATTGCCCCTGCTACTGCAATTGCCAGCGGAAAAATTTTAAAAAGCAATGCTATTAAGATACAGGTAAGTAATCAGCTGGCGGCAAATAATGCCGGCGGCAATAATTTTGTTTCTCCGTTTTCTGGTATCAATCCTTTTGAAGAAGCTGTACCCGATAATTCTTTCAGCGATAATATTTTGCATATAGGCGAAAGTGCTGCTGAAAAAGTAGGCAAAAATATGTTCATCAAATTAGTGTTGGATAAAACCACCTGTTTTGTTGGCCAGCCGGTAATTGCAACGTATAAACTATACACCCGTTTAAAGAGCGAAAGTAACCTGGTTAAAAATCCTTCCTTTAATGGCTTTTCGGTAATTGATTTACAAATGCCCGATAACATCAGTTATAAAAGAGAGAAAATAAATGGACGGGAATATAATGTGTACGTTATCCGCCGGGCACAATTGTACCCCTTGCAATCCGGAACGCTGGAGCTGGAGCCCGCCGAAATTGAAAACAATGTATCTTTTATTAAAGAAGAATATGCAGGCCGGCAAAATGATTTAATGAATGATTTAATGAGAGAATTTGCTGAAGCTACCATACCCGCTGAAGGAATGGAGCACAAAAAAGTGATTTTACAAAGTCAGCCGGCAGCCGTGCTTGTAAAACCATTACCCACAGCAAATGTACCCGCCGGATTTAAAGGTGCTGTGGGAGATTTTACGATTAAAGGAGCGTTACAAAAAAATAATTTTACTACTGATGATGCCGGTAAACTAAGGATAATTATAAGCGGCGCAGGAAATTTACAGTTGATTAACAGCCCCGAAATACAATGGCCAGAAGGCTTTGAGGCATTTGAACCAATACCGGTTGATGATTTTGTAAAGACTACGGTGCCGGTAAGCGGACGAAAAATTATTGATTACTCTTTTACCGTTTCGCAACCGGGCACTTATAGTTTACCCGCAGTTGCATTCAGTTATTTTAATGCAAAAGAAGGCCGTTATAAAACAGATTCTACCACACCGTTAACTTTTACAGTAGCAAAAGGAACCGGCAAAAAAAACTTGCCTGCAATGGTAGTTACTAAAAAAGAAGAAGATAATTTTTTAAATAAATTTATTGATAACCGCCGGTGGGTAATAAGTTCAGTGGCCATTTTAATTTTATCGGGCTTAATTTTTTGGTTGAAAAAAGATGCTAAGAAGGAGAAGATTTTGAAACAACAAAAATTAGCGGCAGCAGCAAAAAAAATTGCAGATCAAAAAAATGATGAGGCATTGATACCGGAACAGCATGACTGGTTACAAAAAGCTGCGTTATTATTACACAGCGATAACAGTACTGCTTTTTATAACGAATTGAATACTGCCTTAAAAACCTATCTCTCCAAAAAGTTGCAACTGCCTGCGCAAACCATTAATAAAAAAAGTATTGCAGAGCAGCTGGATAAAAAGAATATTACGGTGGCCACCACCATTCAATTGCAGCAATTGATGAATGATATTGAACTGCAGTTATATACCCCATTTGCAGAAAAAGAAAAAATGCAGCAACTTTACGAAGCAACCGATGAAATTATTTTGCTGCTGGATACTTATAAAAATTAAGCTTCTGTAAACTTATAGCCAATACCCCTTACCGAATGAAAATGTTTGGGGTTGCGGCTGTCGGCTTCAAAGTATTTGCGAAAGTTAAGTATGAAATTATCAATGGTTCTGGTAGTGGGATATACATTATAACCCCATACCGATTGTAAAATTTTTTCACGGGTTACCACTTCGTTTTTATTTTCTATAAGCAATTTTAAAAGCATGGCCTCTTTTTTTGTAAGGGTAATTTTCTCATTATTTTTCACCTCACATTCCAGCGCTTTAAAATCGATAGTGTTCTTACCAAATTTGTACACCTCGGGCAATGGTTCTCTTGCATTCAGGCGTTCGCTTTTGTTAATGAGTTTACTAACCCTCAGCAACAACTCTTCTAAATTAAAAGGTTTGGTAAGGTAATCATCGGCACCTTTTTTTAATCCTAAAATTCTGTCGGCACTGCTGTTTTTGGCACTTAAAATTAAAATAGGGATATCGTGGTTTTGTAAACGAATGGTTTCACAAACCGTTATGCCATCAATCTCCGGTAACATTACATCTAAAATGATGAGGTTAAAATATTCCTGTTGTACAATACGCAATGCCTCGGCACCATCAAAAGCGCCGGTAACTTCGTACCCTTCCAGTTCAAGATTTAATTTTAAAGCTTCCTGCAGGTTTTCTTCATCTTCTACAAGTAATATTGAAAATTTTTTATTCAAGCTTTTGGGTTTATTAAAATTATGAGGGCAATGATATGCTAAAAATACAACCGGTGGGTTTATTACTTGTAACAGCAATGGAGCCTTTATGGTTTTGAACAATTTTTTTTGTAAGATAAAGGCCAAGGCCGGTGCCTTTAGCGCCTTTTGTGGCAGCGTTACCCGTGCGATAAAATTTATCAAAAACTTTTTTGCTTTCTTCAGGCGCAATACCTTTTCCTTCGTCCTGCACGTGGATGATATTATTATTTGTTTGCCGGGTAAGTACAACGGTAATGGCGGTTTCTTTTGGCGAATATTTAATGGCGTTATCTATCAAATTATTTACGGCCATTTGCAACAGCAGTTTATCGCCGGTTACAAATAATTCATCCTGTACATTGCTGATTATATTCCGCTGCGGAAAACGTATCGTAAAATCCTGCGCACATGCTGCAACCAGCTCACTTAAATTTATATCCTCGGTACTTATTCTAAAATTGCTGGCTTCAATTTGCGAGGAGAGGAGCATGTTATTACAAAGTGAATTTAACCGGTTAGCCTCCTGCAGCGTGGTTTGTATTAACCGTTGCTGCTGCTGTTCATCTAATTTTCTTTTTTGTAAAGTTTCTAAATTTAGTTTGGCAACAGCAATAGGCGTTTTTAATTCATGTGTAAGTGCCATCATAAAATTTTGCTGCTGCTGGCTAAAATGCAGCTGTTGTTTTACGGCCCTGTACACAAATACCGCACCGGCAACTATTAACAGTAAAAAAGTAAATCCCTCGCCAATGTATTGCGCAGTTTTATTTTTTTCATCTTCATTAATTTTGTTAACCACCTGCGCATATCCCGGTACATCTTTATTTAATTGTTGCAGTTCAAAAATGGTCATTTGTTTATTTTGCTGGTTAAGCGCAATAAACCACCATATCAGCGCTGCAATAATATACACCAGTAAAAACCAGTAAATTAAAAAGATATAACGGATTTTTTTTGTTTTGCTGTGCATAATAAAAGATGAACAAAGGTATGCTGTACAAGAGTGCGATGCAATCCCGTACGTACGGGATTATGAAAATATAAAGCTGGCAACCCAAAATATTTATTTTATAAAAAAATAAAATCAATTCCGCACATCTAAACCCCAGCTTAATTTAGTTCTTAATGTTTGTAAAAAATTATTTTCGTTCAGGCGTATCAGGTTAATACCAAAATCTTCTTTACGTACTGCCAGCTGAATTTCTTTGGTAACAATTTCCCGCCTGCTGTCCAGCGTACATAAAAATCCATCGGTACGGCCTTCTACTTCAAAACTAATAACGGTATCATCGGGTACAATAATGGGGCGTATATTTAAATTATGTGGCGCCACTGGCGTAATAACAAAACTGCCGCTATCCGGAAAAACTACAGGGCCATTACAGCTTAACGAATAACCGGTGGAGCCGGTTGGTGTGGCTACAATTAAACCATCGGCCCAGTAAGTATTTAAAAATTCTCCGTTTAAATAAGTATGAATTTTTATCATTGAAGAAGAATCTTTTTTCAATAAAGTAAATTCATTTAAGGCATAGGGAATATCGCCAAACAATGGAATGTTGGCATCTAAATGTATCAGCGTTCTTTTATCAATTACATAAGTGCCGTTTACCAGTGCTTCTACCGCAGTTTGCAAATCGCCTTTACCAATGTTGGCTAAAAAACCCAGCCTGCCATAATTTATGCCTATCACCGGCGTGCCTTTATCACGTACCAGGGTAACGGTATCTAATAAAGTGCCATCGCCGCCAAGGCTTATCATGCAATCAATACTGTCATCTAAATCGGCAGAAGAATTGAAAGTGGAATATTTTGTTTTGAAATCAACAGCAGAATAAAATTTATTAAAAAAGTCCTGATAAAAAACAGGCTCTACATCATGTGCTACCAATTCTTTTAATAAAAGATTAATTTCCTGGTGCTGGTTTTCTTCTAAACCCCTGCTGTAAATGGCTATTCGCATTCCTATCCCAAAAGGGCATTTATTATGTTGTATAAAAAATATTTTAAAACCCCGATTGGGTGTGTAAAAATAACCCCTTTTGTTTTAACTGGTTAAAACTGTATTCCAGCCTCAGGTTTACATCGTAAAAGGTAAGTATATCTATTCCAAAACCACCGGTATATAACAGTTTATTATTTAGATTGGTTATAAATTCTTTTTTGTTGTACACATAACCTAAGTCGCCATAGGTTTTTGCAAAAATGGTAAAAGGAATATAGGGCGCCGATTTTATTTTAAAAGGCAGGGGGATTTTAAACTCGGCCACCTTATATTTTAAAGTAGATTTTACAAGTGCGGTACCCACACCATCAACCACTAAATATTCCAGCCCACGCAAATAGGTATCGCCATAACCTAACCCACGCTGGTTGATGTATGATTGTTGTAAGGGCAGCCTTATTTTACCGTTAACCTGTATATTGCTGTACCAGTTTTTACCCAGATCGAAATATTTATTAATCCCGGCTTCAAGTGTTAGGGCATTAATGCCGCCGGAAAAATTGAGCCCTCTTTTGGAGATGGTGGCGAATGCTGTTTTTCCTTTTGTAGCATACAATACATTATTTACATTAACGTGCTGGTAAGTGTACGATACTTCAAAAACATTTACGGCATTACTGCCGGAGTTAAAATAATTGGGATTATTTTTTGGCAACAAAATACTATCGCTTACCGTTAGCCGTGTAAAGCCTGTATTAAAAATATGTTTATTAAAAAATCCTTTGCGAAATGTATAACCAGCTGTAAAATAAAAATTGCTGCCAACAAAATTACTCCGTAACGAATCTGAAGTGTAAAATAAAAGGTTATTGTTAAAGCTGCTTTTGTAAGCAATTTCTTTTTTTTGAGAGTAGCCGGCGCCAACTACAAACCCTTCGGTTAATTTAGAATTGCTGTAAGGCGCATTATAACTAACAGAAAAATCGCGGCTGAAGCCTGATAAAAAATAAATACGCAATTGATCCCGGCGGCCGGTTAAATTGTAGTGTACAAATTTTAAACCGTAGTTTACTCTTTTTAAACTGGCTTTATATGTTTTTATCCATTCATTAAAATTCCGGTCAACCGGTTTAAACTGCGGTACCGGGTAAATGTACCAACGTTCCTTTACATCAGCTATCACCATCATTTCAAATGCAGATAGAATAACCAGTTCTAATTTTACTTCGCTGAAAAGTGTAGTGTTGTAGATTTGCTGGCGGGCCTGCTCCAGTTCTTTATTAATAGTAGCAATGATGATAGAATCGCCTTGTTTAAACTGCATTTCCCGCAGTATGATGTAGTCTTTTGTTTTGTGGTTGCCCTTTACAATTATTTGTTTAATAAAAAGTTTTGCCGAAGAATCATTAACGGTAAAGGATAGGTTATTTTGCGGCCCATTATTTTTTTGACCAAAAGCCAATAAGCAGGTGCCGGTAACAATTATAAAGCATAATATTTTTTTTAAAGCCTGCATCATTTTCTGCCTGACAATTGTAGCAAAACAAAGATAGGAGTGATATTGCACGGCAGGCCCATCAATATTTAAATATCAAGATAATTCATTAAATGGCGGTAGTTGGTATGAATTTCGTTTTCAAAATTTTCGTTACCAAAATAATAAATTACATCGTAATCGTATCTTTCAAAAGTAGCTACAATTGACGCAATTTCTTTTTTATTAATGTGGAGAGATACCGTGAGCATTCCGGTATCGGGGTGTACGGTGGTATTCAAATGTAATATGGTAGCATCATTACTTTCTACGATGCGGCTTATTTCGGAAATGGCAAATTGAATGCGTTCCATTTCTAAAACGATAATGCCGCCAATTTCGTTAGTGCCTGCAAAATTACCCAGTGCTTTTAAAAGATCGGTGGTGTTAATGGCACCCATTAATTCATTTTCTTCATTTATTACCGGCACCACGGTGGTATCGTGTTGATTGGAGTAGGTTACTGCATTTAAAAAATGCTCATTATCGTGCACTGCTGCAGTAATAAAGGTTTCCTGCATAAATTCGATAGGCATTTTTTGCTGTTCTGCATCCAGCAGGTCTTCTTCGCTGATTAATCCTAAAAAATTATCATCGGCAACCACGGGCAGGTGGGTAACCCTGAAGTCGTTAATTAACTGCAGCGCCTTACTAACTGTATCCTGCAGTTTAAGGCGGGGTATATTGTTATTGATAAGTTCGATAGTTAACATTGCTGTAATGGTTTGGTGTTATTATTAAGATGATAACGAACGCCAATAGTTAATATTATACAGACACAATTAATTGTTAAACTGTTGCAGCAGGTGTTTTTAATTTATTTAAGAAACCATCCAGTATTACATTGAATTCACCAGGTACTTCCATCATGGGTGCATGGCCGCATTTGTCTACAAAATGCAGTTCGCTGTTAGGGATGAGCCGGTTAAATTCTTTACCAACAAAGGGAGGCGTAATGGTATCATTATTGCCCCATATAAGGCAGGTGGGTTGTTTTATCAGGCTCAACTCTTCTCCTAAATTATTACGGATAGCACTTTTTGCCAGTGCAATAATTTTAATAACTTTTAAACGGTTGTTGGTAATTTCAAAAACTTCGTTTACCAGTTCTTCTGTGGCCAATGCCGGATCGTAAAAAGTGAGCTGGGTTTTTTTACGGATGTATTCTTTATCGCCACGTTTGGGATAACTGTCCCCCATACCATTTTCAAATAAGCCAGAACTGCCGGTAAGTATTAAAGATTTTATCCGCTCGGGATGTTTTAAAACATACACCAGGCCCACATGCCCGCCCAATGAATTACCTAAAAGATGAATGTTGTTATAATTGCGGTGTTCAATAAAACGCTGTACAAATTTTTGCAGGCCACCAACAGAAGTGTGCAACAGATCAAGCTCCAGCAAAGGCAGCAGGGGCACTACAACTGTATTGGTTTTTTTAAAATGTTCAATTAAATCCTGAAAATTACTTAATGCACCAAATAAGCCATGCAACAGCAGCAGCGGTTCGCCAGTACCTTCCTCTATAAACTTAAATTTGCCGTCTTGTTTTATCTCGTAACTCATTGGTTAGTTAAAATGGTTTGCTGACAATTTTTTTTCATCAGGTATTGCAAAATACGTTAAATAAAATAAGCACTAAAATTAATGCTGTATTTTATTGCCCACGGTACCAAAAAAGGTTTCCAGATCGGTAAACATATCTTTAAAAATGGGTATTACTTTTGCAATATTATCAATTACAAAAGGCCCCCAGGGTTGCACAAAGCTATAGCATTGTGAGGCCTTAATAGTTTCGGGTTTAAGCAAATGTATTTTTTCGGCGTAAAATAAAAAAATGCTGAAGATGATAATGTATAAGGCTGCAAAAAAGATAATGCCTCCCAACCGGTTAACCCAGCCCAGTAATACCATTTGAAAAGTTTTTTCAATTAACTTACCTCCCCAGCGCACCAGCAGTACTACAACAAAAAATACCAGGGCAAAAGATAAAAATGGTAACCACTTAGCAGATATGTTTGCATGGGAGCCCAGCCATACTGCAACAACAGCAGAAAGCTTTAAAGCAGCAGCCAAACCAATAATAAAAGCAACAATAGAAAATATTGCAATGATCAATCCCTTTTGATAACCTTTAATACAGGCAATTACCATGATGATAGCAAAGATAATATCGAGCATTGTTTTTAAATTTCTGCAGCTGCAATAGCGTGGTTAACAATCCAAAGTAAAAAATTAAATTATTTTAATTGCTTAATAATGATTTTACAATATTGCTGATGGTTTTTCCATCGGCCTGCCCTGCCAGTTGTTTACTGGCCATACCCATTACTTTGCCCATATCAGCAGCCGAAGTGGCCCCGGTTTCAGCAATAATTTTTTCAACAATTATTTTTATATCAGCTTCGGCTAATTGCTTTGGCAAAAATTTTTCTATTACGGCCATTTCTTCTTTTTCTTTAGTAGCTAAATCAACCCGGCCCTGCTTTTCAAAAATTTCTAAAGAGTCTCTTCGCTGCTTCATCATTTTTTGTAAAAACTTTTGTTCGGTGGCTTCATCAATTTCGCCACCGGCGCCGGGTTCAGTTTTTGCTTTTATTATTTCGGCTTTAATAGCCCTTAAGCTGCGTAAGGTAGCCTCGTCTTTGGCTTTCATGGCGTCTTTCATTTCGGCCATTATTTGTTGTTCCAGTGCCATAGTGTGGTTGTTAATTGGTTTAATTGTTAATTAGTTTAGGGGTTTAGGTGTTTAGAGGTTTAGGTGTGTAGTTTGCTTATTGCCAATTGCCATTGACTATTGTTACTGTTGCTCCTTAATTTGCGATGCCCTGAATTTTTCAAAAAAAGTTTTAGCAAACGTTTTCATATCGTCGCTTATCTCTTGCTGTTGGGTGGCTCTTTTAAAAGTATCGGCCATGCTCATAAACATCTGATAATAAAAGTCGGCCATTTCATCTACCATCATATCTTTTGTCCACAGGTCAATACGCAGGGCAGTTTTATCAGCGCCATCCCAAAAGGCAATGCACATGGCTTTGGCTTTTTGTACCATATCTGCATTACTGTCGCTGGCCACCCAGTTTATTTGTTCGGGTACTTTGTTAGGGTCCAGTAAAATGTCAATTTTTATTGTTGATTGGTTCATAAATAATGTAAATATTTGAAGATGTAAAATTGGTTAAACTGCTGCGAAGTTAAATGCTAAAATTTATCCTTTCTTTCCCAGTAAAAAAATAATTGGTTTATCCAATCTTTCTCTCCAATATTTTGCTGCATGGCCAGTGCCTTTGAATTCCAAACTTAAAAAATTGAGTTTAGTGTATCCTTTGTTTAAGATAATACTGTCAACTTTAGGTTGCAGTGGTTTAATAAATACCTCATATCCTACCGTTCCGTAGTCAAAATACAGTTTATGATCCTCAAAAGAAGGTAATGAAGATTGTAAATATTGATTAAAGGCAATGGGTATTGGGTTGTTTTTAGCTGGTAAAAGACCGGGCAACCAGGTAGACAAACATGCGGCACCGCCAAAAACATTCGGGTATTCACAAATGGCATACATCGAAATTAAACCACCCATGCTTGAGCCTGCAATGAAGGTATTTTGTTTATCATTTAAAGTACTGAATTTTGCATCAATAAATGGCTTAAGTTCTTTTACTAAAAAATTTAAATAATTGTCTGATTGAACTTTTGCGGACAACATTAAGCCGCCCATGAAAATAGTTTTGTAAAGTGAATCTTGCTTTTCTTTTGTAAAAGTTTCAAAAGGCTTCTGCGGAAAATAATCACTGTGCCTCAGTTTTCCTGTGTTTTCAACAGCAACAACAATACAATTTTTAATTTTTCCCTCCGTTAATAATTTTGTAATCACTTCATCTACGCCCCATTCAACTTTATCGGCTGATAATGTGGAATCAAATAATTCCTGGCCATCCTGCATATATAAAACTGCATACTTATTTTTGGTTGTATAACCGTTAGGTAACCACACATCTACATTACGTGCTGTTACAAATTTGGATGTAAATTTTTGAAAATGCTTTATACTGCCAGATGAAACCCGTGGGGTTTGAGCATTTATAAAACCCGGTAATGCAATAATTATATAAAAAAATATTTTGGACATTTTTTATAAATATTATGTGTTGTAATTTTTTCAAGATACAACATACCTACTTAATCATTTACTAATCCACACATTTTAAAATTGAATCCCATATTATACCTGCCGCTTTATCCCAACTGTACAGGCCTGCCTGTTGCCTGCCTTTGATAATATATTGATTGCGCAGGTCTTCATCTTTAAAAAGCAGCATCATTTTGTCGGCCATATCATTTAAATCATCGGGTGCAAAATATACAGCGGCATCCCCGCAAATTTCGGGCAGTGCGCCAGTATTACTGCAAATAACCGGGGTGCCGCAATGCATGGCTTGAGCCAGTGAGGTTCCCATACCTTCTTGCCAGGCGGGGTACACTAAAGCATAGGCTGCTGCGGTTAGTTGGGCTAAAATGTCAACTGGTAATTCTTCAAACACAATCACCTGGTCACGGTATTTATAACTGGCTAAACTTTTTATTAAAGTTAAATCGGTTGCTGCATTTTTTGAGGCCAGCACCAGTTGCATATTACTCTGCTGCCGTTTTTTAAAAAAAGAAAATGCTTTTAAAAGTGTGGTTAAATTTTTTTGTGAATCAATAGCGCCACTGTACAAAAAATATTCTTTACCAAAAGTGTACAATTGTTTGGTGTTATCTTTTTGTTGCCAGTTAATTGCAGGCTTAAAATATTTATTTATACCGGTGTAAGCAACTGAAACTTTAGTTGCATCTAATTTAAACTGCTGCACCATTGCTGTTTTTAAAAAAGATGAAGTGGCGATAATAGTTTTTGCTTTATGCAAAAAATGCACAGTGTTTTTTTTATAAAAACCTAACCAGCGTTTGGCAAAAAATTGAGGCTGTTGTAAAAAAGACAGGTCATTCATTATTACACATTGCGGTACGGTTGTACGCATGCAACAATAACCGGCGCTTACAAAAACATCAACTTTATGTTTGCGCAGCAACCTGGCTATTTTATAATTAAGCCGGTACCATAGCCATAAGGGGGTTTTGGGTTGCGGCCCCACTGCAATTGCTGTTATATTTGTTGCCGTAATATATTTTTCATCAAAGGCCTTATCAAAAAAATAAATAAACTGGTGTTGCGGATAAAGTTGTGCTGCTTTTGAAAAGCATTCCAAAATAAAATCATCAATGCCATTAATAACATCTGGTGTAACAAAACTTGTATTAACTGCAATAACCATTTAAAAATTAATAAGAGAGCAGAAGCATAATTTATTGATGTAAAAATAAACAGGCTGTTATTTTAAAACTTTTACTTTTACGGTTTCAATCCGGGTGTCGCTTACATTTAAAATATCAAACTCGTATTTACCAAAAATGATGCGGTCTTTTTGTTTAGGAATAGATTCGTTATTTTGTATGATATAACCTGAAAGTGTTTCGGCACCTTCTTCTTCCGGAAACTCCAGTTTGTATTTTTCGGTAATGTAATCCAGCTCCAACCGGCCGCTGAAAATAAATTCGTTGGTGGCCAGTTGCTTTTCTACAAACTCTTCGGTATCGTATTCATCACGGATGTCGCCAAAAATTTCTTCCAGTATATCTTCCATAGTTACTATGCCGGCGGTACCGCCAAATTCATCAATTACCCAGGCAATACTTTTTCTTTCTTTACTGAATTTATTCATCAGGTCGGTAGCGCTCATACTTTTGGGTACTGTAGGTATGGGCAATAATACCTCTTTTACTGTGGCAGGATTTTTAAAAAGGTCAAGCTGGTGAATGTAGCCAATAATATTGTCGATATTATTTTCATAAACTACCAGTTTACTCAGCTGCGTATGAATAAATTTATTTTTTACTTCTTCTACAGTGGTATTGCTGTTTACGCCTTCAATTTCCCTGCGGGGAATAAGGCATTGCCCCAGTTTAACTTCACTCAGTGATAAAGCATTTTCAAATAATTCTTTATTGATTTCGCTGGAGTCTTCCTCTTCGTGGCTTTTACTTTGCTGCAGAAAATGTTCCAGGTCGAATTTGCTGAACACTTCTTTTTTTTCGTTAAGCTTTACATTAAACAAATGCCGCAGCATCCACTCGGCAATGCTTACAAAAAATGCAGCAAAGGAAGATAGCAGCCAGTAAAAAAAACTGGCGATAAAAGTTATAATACCCGAGCTTACCACCTGGTTATTTCTTGCCCGAAAAAGTGCTTTAAACATAAACTCAACAAAAAGTAAAATGATTGTAGAGAGCAGGGTTTCAAAAAACAGCTGGATGTACGGTACATAATTAACAAATGAAGGCGATAGCTGCGCTTTAAACCATTCCCATACCGGCGAAAGCATGCTGCCAATAAGTAAACCGTATACCACCAAAACAATATTTAAACCTACCAGGGTGGTGCCAATAAAGCGTGTGGGTTTATCAGAATAGGCGCCCCAAATTTTTCCGCTGTAGGTGCCCTGCTTTCTGTTTAATTCTACAGATAATTTATTGGCAGATACAAAGGCTATCTCTATGCCCGAAAAAAATCCAATCAGTACCAGTGAAGCGATAATTGCAATAAGTGCTATCCAGTCCATACTGTAAAAGTAAGAAGAAATGAGGTACTGTTTAAACGGGCAATTAATTATGATGCTGTAAAGGCTTCTACTATTGCAGTAGCAGCGGCACAGGCTTTGGGCAGGTCATCATTTACCACCACTTTATTAAAATGTTCTTTAAAAGAAATTTCGTAAGCAGCTTTATTTATTCTTGCGGCAATAGAAGCTTCAGTTTCGGTGCCGCGGCTTTCCAAACGATTTTTCAATTCTTCTACCGATGGCGGTTGTATAAAAAGCGTTAATGAGGTTTGGGGAAACTGCTGTTGCACGTGTATGGCCCCTTTTACATCAATATCTAAAACAGGAATTTTATGCTTTTGCCATATTTTTTCCATTTCAGTTTTTAAAGTGCCGTAATATTTTCCTTCGTACACCATTTCCCATTCTATAAATTCGTTATGCTGTATTTTTTTTTCAAAATCTTCTGTGGTTATAAAATGATAATCCACACCATCTTTTTCCACACCTCTTGGCTTGCGGGTAGTTGCCGAAACTGAAAATGCCAACTGCGGAAAATGTTGCATCAGGTGTTTGGTAATTGAAGTTTTGCCTGCACCGGATGGCGCAGTAATAATGAGGATTTTGTTTTGGTGTATTGGCATAGGCAAAGAAAGTATTTATTTTTTTAATGCGGCCTGAAATGTAAAATCAATGGTACATTGGTGCCCGTGCTGGTTAAGGTTAGTTCATTTTCTGTAATGATTGTTATGCCGTAAATGTTGGTAATATTTTTAGAAGAAGGCGTAAGCGTAAGTATTTTTTCATCAGCCGAAATATCGTAAGTGCCCTGGGTAGTAGTTCTGTCGCCAATACTGCATTGGTAAGTGTTGTTGGTGCTAAAGGTCCAGTTTAATGCTTTTAGTGCAGCTTCAGTTTGCATGGCTATTGCCGAATCTTGCGGAGTAATGGCATTGTTACCCACAGGAGCCAGGTTTTCTACCTGCACACAATCCCATTTTTTTGTAATAAGACTTTTAGTTTTATTTTGGCAGCCGGTTAAAAATGTGATAATGGGCACCACAACATAAAAAAATATTTGCAGCAGGTTATTCATAGTTATTTTTTATTACACCCTTTTAATATCTGCTCCTAATTTTATTAAACGTTCATCTATATTTTGATAACCCCTGTCTATCTGTTCAATATTTTGAATAGTGCTTTTGCCCTGTGCACTTAATGCAGCAATAAGTAAAGCAACACCGGCACGTATATCGGGGCTGCTCATAGTTATGCCACGCAATTGCTGTTCTCTTTCTAAGCCAATTACTACGGCACGATGAGGATCGCATAAAATAATTTGCGCCCCCATATCAATCAGCTTGTCTACAAAAAACAAACGGCTCTCAAACATTTTTTGGTGAATGAGCACACTGCCTTTTGCCTGTATAGCGGTTACTAAAACTATACTCAATAAATCAGGGGTAAAGCCCGGCCATGGATGATCGTAAATGGTTAACACACCACCATCCATATATTTTTGTATCTCATAAATATCCTGCGATGGAATATGAATATCATCGCCTTTAAAATTTAATTGAATACCGAGTTGCTGAAATTTTTCGGGAATAACACCCAGGTGCTGGATGCCTGCATTTTTTATGGTGATATCGCTTTGCGTCATCGCCGCAAGGCCAATAAAACTACCCACTTCAATCATATCGGGTAACATGCTGTGTGTGGTGCCGCCCAATGCATCCACACCATCCACAATTAACAAGTTACTGCCAATGCCTTTTATTTTTGCACCCATACAGTTTAGCATGCGGCAAAGCTGCTGCAGGTAAGGCTCACAGGCTGCATTGTAAATTGATGTAGTTCCTTTTGCTAAAACAGCTGCCATTAAAATATTTGCGGTGCCGGTTACACTGGGTTCATCTAATTGTAAGGAAGTACCTTTTAATTCATTTGCTTCCAAATGAAAAAATCCATCTTCGTGGTAAGAGAATTTTGCGCCCAGTTTTTCAAAACCAATGATATGCGTATCTAATCTTCTTCTGCCAATTTTATCGCCGCCGGGTTTTGGGATGTAAGCTTTTTTAAACCTTGATAACAGCGGGCCGGCAAGCATTACCGAGCCACGGAGCTTACCACTTTTTTTATGATACGCTTCGCTGTGTAAATATTCCACATCCACATTATCGGCCTGAAAAATACAGGTGTCTCTGCTTACTCTTTCTGTTTTTACATTCATCTCCCCCAATAAATCAATTAAAAGATTTACATCAATAATATCGGGGATATTTTTTATCGTAACTTTTTCTGCCGTTAGCAATACTGCAGAAATAATTTGCAGCGCTTCGTTTTTGGCACCCTGTGGTGTAATTTCTCCAAACAATTTTTTGCCACCTCTTACTTCAAATGATTGCATATGTAAATTGTAATAAGTAAAAATAAAAAAACCTGAAACAATTGTTCCAGGATTTTATTTAATTAAATTCTTCGCTATTTATTGTAAACCTCAAAATATACTCCTCTTTAAAGTCCCCTTCAGGGGATTTAGGGGCTTAATATCTCTTTTTAAAATTCCTGTTATTATTCCTGTTGTCTCCGCCGCCACCGCCGCCACGATTATCTCTTCCACCACCGCCGCCACGGTTATCTCTGCCACCGCCGCCACCACGATTATCTCTTCCGCCACCGCCAGCATTATTTCTGGCGCCAAAGTTTTTACGGTAACCATTTGTTCTGCCGCCACCATAATCATCTTCGCTGCGGTTATCGGTACGGTGTTTTACAAACGGCCTGGTATTAAATTCCAGTTCGCCTTTTGTTATGGCCGTTAATTCGCTTTGAATATTATCATCATGCACCAACTCTTTATGCCAGTTGCTGTAAGTAAGTTTCATGTAATACGCAATAGCATTGGCAAAGCCCTGTTTCTTTTCGGGGTTTTCTTCTTTTAATGCTTTGTCAATTATGACTTCAATATTTTTTCCCAGGTGATTAAACTTTGGATATTTTTTTGGATAAGCCAGTACATCTGGTTTTGCCTTTAAAGTTTCCCTGGTGGGGATAGGATAAGGGCTTTCAACATCCAAAGTAAAATCGCTTATTAAAAAAAGATGATCCCATAATTTATGGCGAAAATCTTCTACATTTTTTAAGTGCGGATTTAAAAAACCCATCAATTCTATTACAGCATAAGCATTGCGCTGGCGTTCTTCTTTATCAGTTAAAGTAAGCAGGTACTCCACCATTTTTTGAATGTGGCGTCCGTATTCTTTCATAATAAGATGGTTACGACCCGT